>CBFHSW010000073.1:0-9398 GCA_965658595.1 Gammaproteobacteria bacterium
CTTCATCATTACGATCTCGGTGATCATCGCGCGCGTGAGCACCACGACTCTCTGGTCTATTAAGTGCTGAGGCCACAGTAGCGATTGCTTGTGGAAGTAAGTTAGCAAGCTCTAAGGTCTCAATCAGATCTGTGTTCCAGATCAATGATTTGTCTGTGACTTTCACATCTTCGAATTGTTTATACAGATCATTAACCTTACCTAAGCCCTCTGTTAATGATTCACCTGTTCTAAATACTGCAGCATGTGTCTGCATGTTTTTCTGCAAATCCAGTCTCAATTCTGCTGTAGGTATACTGCCATTTGAATGACGTAACTTGTCGAAGCGATCTAGGACTTTCTCAGTCGCATGTTCCGCTAGAGTTGGATGTGGAGTATCAGGCTTAACTATCTCAGCAGCACGTTTTGCTGCAGCACGACCGAATACAATCAAGTCTAAGAGTGAATTTGAACCTAATCGATTAGCCCCGTGTACTGATACACATGCAGCTTCACCAATCGCCATCAAACCAGGCATGATGGTATTTGGATTACCGTTTATGTTGTTAACCACTTCACCATGATGATTAGTTGGAATGCCGCCCATATTGTAATGCACTGTCGGCAATACAGGGATAGGATCTTTATTTACATCTATACCTGCAAAAATACGTGCGCTCTCAGCGATCCCAGGCAATCGCTCGTCTATCACATCAGCACCTAGATGTTCTAAGTGAAGATGAATGTGGTCTGCAGCGTCACCAACACCACGACCGGCATTAATTTCCATCGTCATCGATCGGCTCACGACATCACGTGATGCTAAATCTTTAGCATTTGGCGCATATCGCTCCATGAAGCGTTCACCTTTGCTATTAGTAAGATAACCACCTTCTCCACGAGCTCCCTCTGTTATTAGACAACCGGAACCGTATATGCCGGTTGGATGAAACTGAACAAACTCCATGTCCTGTAAAGGCATGCCTGCTCTTAACACCATGGCATTACCGTCTCCAGTACAAGTATGCGCTGATGTACATGAGAAATAGGTTCTACCGTAGCCACCTGTTGCCATCAATACTTGATGAGCTCTAAATCTATGCAACTCACCTGTAGCCAAATCGATTGCGATCACACCACGACAAGTCCCATCGTCATCCATCAGCAAGTCAATAGCGAAGTATTCAATAAAGAACTCAGCATTATGCTTGAGTGATTGTTGATACAGAGTATGAAGAATAGCGTGACCAGTTCGGTCTGCGGCGGCACATGTTCGTTGTGCAATTCCTTCTCCGTATCGAGTTGTCATTCCACCGAATGGGCGTTGATAGATTTTACCTTCTTCAGTTCGTGAAAAAGGTACACCATAATGTTCCAGTTCTACAATGGCCGGTACTGCTTCACGACACATATATTCGATAGCATCTTGATCACCTAACCAATCTGATCCTTTGACTGTGTCATACATCTGCCAGCGCCAATCATCTTCACCCATGTTGCCAAGTGAAGCACTCATACCACCCTGTGCCGCAACTGTGTGGCTACGTGTAGGAAATACTTTTGAGATACAAGCTGTAGATAGACCGCTGACAGCCATGCCGAAAGTAGCACGCAATCCCGCACCACCTGCGCCTACAACTAATACATCATATTCGTGATCGATTAATTTATAACTACTCATAAGATTATAAAGATACTTTTATTATTGAAAACAAGGCGAGGAATGCTAAAGCAATGCAAGTAAAGTTAAGTAAGATGAGTGAAGCAATCCTCAACCATCCCCCAACGTAATCCTCGACGATAACTTGAATACCTAGTTGAGTGTGATAGAGCATCACAACAATCAATAGGGCTAGTCCTACAGCCACCCAAGGTGATTGCATCCAGGCCGTGACTTGTTCGTATGTCATGCCTCCAAAGCTTGCAATTGAAAAAGCCAACCACAGTGTGAGTGGAATTAATGCAATAGATGTAAGTCTTTGCATCCACCAATGGTGCGCACCTTCCTTGGCTGAACCTAAACCTTTAACGTTAGCTAACGGGGTCCTCAAACTCATCTTAAACGCTCCAAATAGCTAATGCCCAAGTGCCTGCAGTGACAATCACTGTGAAAGCAAGGACGTATAAACCGGATTTATTGGCAATATCTTTATCAAGGCCAAAGCCTGCGTCCCATACTAGGTGACGTAACCCATTTGCCATGTGTAGATACAGTGAAAAAGACCATGCGATCATGAATAACTGGCCGATAATGTGATTCAGTGAATTTTGTATCAGAGCGAATTCACTCTGACCTGAGGCTATAGCCACGAGGACTAGAACCATAACTACCGCACCCATGCTAAGAAACACACCAGTAGCACGATGCAATATTGAGAGTGCCATTGTTAACTGCCATCTATAGATACCCAGATGAGGCGACAACGGCTTATGAGATACACTCATGTGAATGACTCCTGACTAAACTTTTATTGAACTCATGTGGGAATTTGCGCTAGAACACCAACACAGCACCGTTAGGCGCCCACAAAAGTCCTGCATTATATAAGCTGGTAGACCGAATCACCAAGCTTTTATGCGGTAATACTGGGCAAGAAACGGGCTAAGAAAAGACCCAAGATTCCCCAATGATGTGCAAAATTACAGGAGTTTTTATTAATCTACCAGCTTGACAAATAAAATAACTTGCTGAGTATGTACATACCTTATAATAATTGCCGATATTTTCTACAAGTGTGTGATTTTTCGATAAATTTATAATGTTTTATGTAAAATCGATCGATTCATTCAGCGACCATTACATCCATGCAAAGACTACACGAAAAACTTTTATCACCAACTCTTCCCGCCTACGCTATCGAAGATGTTGAGTCGCAATCTGCTATGGTCAGCTTGCTGCATTTGCGCGCTTATCGCATCAGCGGTGATGACGCGAGCAGCTTCTTGCAAGGTCAATTCACCAATGATGTAAACCTAGTAAGTGCCGATCAAGCCCAACTCAGTGCTTATTGCACTCCCAAGGGTAGGATGTTGGCTCTCTTCTACCTATGCCAATGGCAAAATGATTACTTATTGATATGCCCTGCTGATATCGCCGAGTCATTCATGCAGCGCTTGAAAATGTATATTATGCGATCAAAAGTAACTATTACAGAGGCCTCTGATGAGGTTTTGATCGGAATCATAGATCCAGATCATACTTTGCAATCCCAACTCTTTTCATCATCATGTGTAGCCACTGATGATAGTAATAAGCTGCACAGCTATGCCGTAGCATACACAGATGATTATCTGTGCTTCACATTACCAGGCCCCAACAATCGCCATCTAATGCTATGCAAATCTGCTGCTTGTGATGAAATTACTCAAGCACTGCAAAAAATTGAGCATATTTTTCCGGAATCTGTCTGGAAGCAAATGGATATCATGAGCGGCCTTCCGTTTGTAGACGCACATACACAAGAATTATTTGTTCCACAAATGACAAATATGGAATTGATTGAGGGAGTTAGCTTCTCTAAGGGATGTTATCCCGGTCAAGAAGTAGTTGCACGACTGCATTATCTTGGCAATGCTAATCGTCGCATGTTCCAGTTTTCTTGCCAGAGTGATAAAGATTTAACAGCCGGTGACGATATTGTTAGTAGTCAATCTGACAAGGCAATAGGCAAAGTTTTATCTATTGAAAAAACTTCAGAGCAAGACTGGATTGGTCTAGCGGTTCTCAGAATAGAAAATATCCAAGAAGATGGATTACAATGTAAAGACAGTCGTATAACTATAACTAGCCTGCCGTATAACGTTCCTTTAGAAGGAAAAAAGAAGTAAGACATTTATGAAAGCAGTCGTTCTTTATTTAGCAGTTGCCACATTAAGTGCCCTAGCTGCCTATATTATTCGTGCAAACAATCGCATGATCTCAAATTTTCTGTTTTTACTATCTGTAAGCTTCATAATTATATTGCTTGCCTCAATAATTATTGAGCAGCTAAGCTAGAACACTGTTCGTGTCGAAAGCATGAGACTAAATGATCATTTACCATGCCAACCGCTTGCATAAATGCGTAACAGGTAGTTGCACCTACAAATTTAAACCCATAGCTTTTTAGCCCCTTACTCATCGCCTCTG
Organism: Gammaproteobacteria bacterium; assembly: GCA_965658595.1. Classification (GTDB taxonomy): domain Bacteria; phylum Pseudomonadota; class Gammaproteobacteria; order UBA4575; family UBA4575; genus UBA1858. The sequence goes on from CBFHSW010000073.1 coordinate 4,109, forward strand.
ACTGCGCGCTGCGTGATGGTACCTGCTCTGCAGTGCACCAATGATTGATGATAGTTTTGCCTTTAACAAAACTCCAACAATAGTCTGAAAAAGAGCCATACTGTTGACGTAGACGCAGATAAGCCTGCGCATTAGTTACTACAGATTGAATTTTTAACTTATTGCTTACGATACTAGGGTTGTTCATGAGTAATTGTATTTTACCCTCATCATATTCAGCAATTACGTGCGGATTGAAATCATCAAAGGCCGCTTTATAGGCTGCTTTTTTTTGCAAGATGACCAACCAACTTAACCCTGCCTGAGCACCCTCTAGTATTAACTGCTGAAACAATAATCCATCGTCATGTATGGGTATGCCCCAATGTTGATCATGGTCTGCTATTAAGAGGTCATTGGCTTGCGCCCATTCACAACGAGTCATTTTTATTGTGTGTATGAGCTATTCAGGTCGCATATGAGGAAACAACAATACATCACGAATTGAAGCCGAGTCAGTAAACAACATAACCAGACGATCTATACCAATCCCTTCCCCCGCAGTCGGCGGTAATCCATATTCTAATGCTCGAATATAATCTGCATCAAAATGCATTGCTTCATCATCGCCGCCATCTTTTTGCATTACCTGTTCTTGAAAACGTCGCGCTTGATCTTCTGCATCATTAAGCTCAGAGAAGCCATTAGCGATTTCTTTCCCACCTACAAAAAATTCGAAGCGATCTGTGATTTCAGGGTTACCATCATTGCGTCTTGCCAACGGTGATACTTCTGTTGGATATTCAGTGATGAAGGTTGGTTGATCTAGTTCTCCTTCTACTGTTTTCTCAAAAATCTCTATAAGTAGCTTTCCAGTTCCATAGCTGTCCTGATATGGAATATTCATATCATCACAAATCTTACGCAGTGATTCTATGTTGGCTAAATCCTCATCGTTTAAAGATGGATTGTATTCTAAAACTGATTGTCGAACTGATATGCGTTTAAAGGGCTGTTCAAAATCATACACAGACCCTTGGTATTCAATCGTATGTTGCTGGTAAAGATGGAAAGCTAATTTTCGCAGCATGTCTTCTGTACGATCCATTAAGACATGATAATCTGCATAGGCCTCATAAAACTCCAGCATAGTAAATTCTGGATTATGACGTGTGGATAAACCTTCGTTACGAAAGTTGCGGTTGATTTCAAACACACGTTCGAACCCACCCACAACTAATCTTTTTAAATACAATTCTGGTGCAATACGTAAATATAATTGCATGTCGAGTGCGTTATGGTGAGTTTCAAAAGGCTTAGCTGTGGCGCCGCCAGGTATGGCTTGCATCATCGGTGTCTCAACCTCAAGGAAATCTTGTTGGGCGAGATAATCACGAATAAAAGCCACCACTTTGGAACGTATCAAAAACTTATCTCGTGATTGTTGATTAACAATCAAATCGACATAACGCATGCGGTAACGTTGCTCTTGATCTGTGAGACCATGAAATTTTTCAGGAAGTGGTCGCAAGGCTTTAGTCAACAACTCCGCCGTATCTGTCTTTACGTATAGATCACCTTTCCCAGACAAGCTAACAGGACCACAGACACCAATAATGTCACCAATATCCCAAGTGTCGATCTCATTGAGCTTGTCTTTTTCCAAGCCTTTTCGATCGACATAAGCTTGGATACGTCCTGTCATATCCTGCAAAACCAGAAAAGGCCCTCGTTTCGCCATGATCCTTCCTGCAATGCTAGCACTAACGTTCAGCTCGTGAAGTTCTTCCTTAGTTTTACCTGCATAATCAGCTTGCAAGGTCTGCGCATAATCTTCACGACGAAAAGCATTCGGGTATGCCTGACGTTGGAATCGAATATCCGTCAGCTTTTCTTTTCTAAGAGCTATAAGTTTATTCTCATCTAGCTCTGGAGTATCTGGTGTATTTTTTTCACTCATAATTTTTCTGCAGGTAATTTTTATAAACCATTATTCTTATAAACCATGTTTTAAACTTGCTTCAATGAATTGATCCAATGCACCATCTAACACTGCTTGCGTATTACTCGTTTCAACTGAAGTTCGCAAATCTTTAATACGTGATTGATCCAAAACATAAGATCGAATTTGACTACCCCAACCTATATCAGATTTAGAATCTTCCTTAGCTTGTTGTTCTGAGTTTCTCTTCTGTACTTCCAGCTCATACAATTTAGCTTTGAGCTGTTTCATTGCAACATCTTTATTCTTGTGTTGAGAACGGTCATTTTGGCATTGTGTAACCACGCCGCTGGGCATATGAGTGATTCTTACCGCTGACTCTGTCTTATTAACGTGTTGACCACCTGCTCCACTGGCACGATAAACATCGATACGCAAATCAGCCGGATTGACTTCTATATCGATATCATCATCTACTTCTGGTGACACGAATACCGCTGCAAATGAAGTATGACGTCTGTTACCTGAATCAAAAGGAGATTTCCTGACCAATCTATGTACGCCAGTCTCTGTTCTCAACCAACCAAATGCATATTCACCATCGAACTTAATAGTAGCACTTTTTATTCCAGCCACTTCACCCGCAGACACCTCGATTAATTCTGTTTTAAAACCTTTATCCTCACCCCAGCGCAAATACATGCGTAATAACATTTCAGCCCAATCTTGAGCTTCTGTGCCACCCGAACCTGATTGAATATCAACAAAAGCATTACTATCATCCATTTCACCTGAAAACATCCTACGAAACTCAAGTTGGGCAACTTGTGTCTCTAGATTTTCTAAATCTTTAATCACTGCGTCAACAGTCGATTGGTCATGCTCTAGTTCAGCCAGCTCTAATAGCTCTTTACTCTCATCAATACCTAGCTGAGTAGTCAATATCGTATTAACAATAGTTTCATATTGAACTCTGCGCTTACCCAAGTCTTGAGCGCGTTTCTGATCATTCCAAACGTCGGGCTGTTCTAACTCACGAGTAACTTCTTCGAGTAATTCTTGTTGAGTATCAAAGTCAAAGATACCCCCTCAGGTCCAATACCCGCTCATGGAGATTTTTCAATTGTGCAAAATAAAGCGCAAGTTCCATTGCTATTTTAACCTAAGATTAATGAATGACATGAAATGTTAATTATTCGACAATTCTATCATAATGTTCACACTTTCAGTGCTGCGTAATGGTTTCTATATGCTTGATCATTAACTGAACTGACTCTATGCCTCGAAAGAAATTAACATCAAGCTCGTAAGCGATATGAATAATATCAGCCCGTGATTGCCAATCATAATTTTCATAATTGAATAGAATCGCATCTAGCATGATTTCACTATCAATCACCTGCAAAGACATTTTCATATGTTTTTGTCCAACTATTCGATAGCTGATGAGTTTAAAACGTCCATCAAATAGCGGCATTGGAAAACCTTGACCCCAAGGGCCTGCAGCACGCAAAGCACGTGCGATTTCAATATTTAATTGTGATGCATGCAGCTCACCATCAGATAGCATTTGTGCATTTAGGTCCTCGCTGTCAACCCAATCATCCAGCACATCATTAAAAGCTTTTTTGAACCGATGATAATCATCAACTCGTATAGTCAAGCCGGCAGCCATAGCATGGCCACCAAACTTATCGATTAGATCTGGATATCGAGTGGCTACAGATTCTAATATATCTCGAATATGTACACCTGTAATTGAACGTGCTGAACCTTTCAGCTGACCATCTTTAGCCAACGCAAAAGCTATCGTTGGCCGGTAAAATTTTTCTTTAATGCGAGCAGCAAGAATACCAATCACACCTTGATGCCAATCGGTCTCATACACACAAATACCAATATCATTTACGTTAACAGCATTGTTTGATTCAATTTTGGCCAGACCCTTCATCGCTTGGTCTTTCATTTGAGTTTCTATCTCACGCCTTGAAAGATTCAAGTCATGCAACGTTTGAGCAATCTGTTCAGCCTGTTCTACATCGTCAGTCAGCAAGCATTCAATACCAATAGATATATCATCTAGGCGACCTGCGGCATTGATACGTGGCCCAACTTGAAAACCAAGATCACTAGCAAGTACTCGACTGGCGTCCACACCTGCAATTTTGAGTAAAGCTCGTATGCCGGCATTGCCCTTGCCAGATCGTATACGTCTCAAACCGTGTTCAACTAAAATGCGATTATTACGATCGAGTTTAACTAAATCTGCAACTGTTCCTAGCGCTACAATATCTAACCATTGAGCGATATTCGGCTCCTCAATCGCATTTGCTTGAAACCAGCCAGTGATGCGCATTTTAGACCTCATAGCAATTAACAAATAAAATATTACGCCGACACCGGCTAAATGCTTGCTAGCAAACTCATCACCTTCTTGATTAGGATTCACGATAGCGTCTGCACAAGGCAATTGTTGTCCAGGCAAATGATGATCTGTAACTAATAATTTGATTGCACAATCTCGTGCATGTTGAGCGCCTTCAATACTGGAGATACCATTATCAACGGTGATGATTAATTGTGCTGAACGCTGCGAGCATAAATCAACAATCTCTGGACTCAAGCCATAGCCGTAATCAAAACGATTCGGGACTATATAACTTACGTCGGCTTGAAAGTGACGTAAAGCACGCATAGCAAGAGCTGAGCTGGTAGCCCCATCAGCATCATAATCCCCTACGATTACGATGCGTTGCTGCTGATTGATGCTATCTAGTAGTAAATCTACCGCATCATCCAACTGCATTAATGTGCAGGGCGAAAGTAGATTTTTTAATGACATATGCAATTCTTCTGGATCAGTCACGCCGCGATTCGCGTATACTCTCTGCAGAATTGCTGAAAATTGGCTATTCACGAGTTGTTCATCAATATGAGCGTCTCGTTGCTTAATAAGTGTTCCCATGGGTATATATTATCAATTTTTCAAGCGTTAATGGCGACTTGATGTTTTTGTGAGAGTAGCTCCGTAGATGTCAAAAAAATATCTATTTCTAACCGGCAAATTGGCCGAGAAAAGTCTGCATAAAGTCATCGAAGGACTGCCAAAAAAGAGCTTTGACTACGAAGTATTGCAGATAGGCGTGAGCGTGGCCGCCTTGATGACTACGGATCTTATCGCAAGACGTATCAAAGATGTATCTCAGTTCGATAAAATTATTCTTCCAGGTCGTTGCCGAGGTGATATCGGAGAATTAACTCGGAACTTAGGTGTTGAGGTAGTTAGAGGTCCAGAAGAGCTAAAAGACCTACCCCAATTTTTTGGTCACGCCAAAAAGAAAACAGATCTTAGTCAGTACTCTACTGCAA
>CBFHSW010000074.1:0-15269 GCA_965658595.1 Gammaproteobacteria bacterium
TGACGTCGATAGCTAACGCTAGTCTTAACGAGAATGGTTGATGAGAAAATGTGATCGTAACAATATCAGTATGGAGTGTTTGCTAGAAAAGATTCATGTCTGGGCTGAGGATCTGGGTTTCGATCGAGTTGGTGTTACTGACACAGACTTGAGTGAGCATGAGGGCCATCTGATGGAATGGCTAGAAGCGGGCATGCAAGGGGAAATGGATTACATGCTGCGCCACGGCACAGTTCGGGCTCGCCCTGAGGAGCTGATCGCTGGCACCTCACGTATTATCTCGGTGCGCATGAATTATTTCCCACCACAGGCTAAATCTGCTGACGATGTATTAGAAGATAGTAGTCTCGCTTATATTTCTCGATATGCATTGGGGCGTGATTACCACAAAGTCATGCGCAAGCGATTACAAAAATTGGCAGATAAGATCCAATCTGAAGTGGGTGAGTTTGGCTATCGTGCCTTTGTTGATAGTGCTCCCGTGTTAGAGAAAGCACTGGCCCATAAAGCCGGACTAGGATGGGTGGGCAAGCATACAAATTTACTCTCAGAAGAGGCTGGCTCTTGGTTCTTTTTGGGTGAATTGTTTACTGATTTACCATTACCAATTGATGAAAAGGTGACTAATCACTGTGGAAGTTGTCAAGCCTGTATCGATATCTGTCCAACTCAAGCCATTATTGCGCCTTATAAGCTAGATGCACGAAAATGTATTTCATATCTGACTATCGAGCATAAAAGCGCTATACCTGAAGAATATCGAAAAGCTATGGGCAACCGTATTTATGGTTGTGATGATTGTCAGCTGGTGTGTCCATGGAATAAGTTTTCACAGACTTCACCGCTTGCTGATTTTGTTAAGCGTCACGATCTGGATAAGAGTGATTTGGTCGCATTGTTCATGTGGAGTGAGTAAGATTTTTTATACTACACTGAAGGCTCGGCGATTCGTCGCATCGGTCATCAACAATGGTTAAGGAATGTGGCGGTTGCACTAGGTAATTCCAAGGGTAGTGAGGAAGAGATTCAGGCCCTACAAAGTCGCCTAGCAGGTGCTTCAGAGTTACTAGCTGAGCATATACAGTGGGCACTAAAACAACATGCCTAAGCTTAATCTACAGGTTCGCTAATCGGTTGTTCTCAGGGCTTAGCGTTGGCGCAGCAAATAATCTAATAAGCCGCGAGTAGAATCATCCATAGAGTCATCAACGAGATCTGCTGGTGTGTGGTGGGAACCATTAGATGATGGAGTTTCAGAAAAGCGCGGTAAGATTTTATTGCTGAGTGTTTTGCCCAGTTCTACACCCATCTGATCAAATGCATTGGTGTTCCAAATCACAGATTGCACAAACACTTTGTGTTCGTAAGCACTTAACAAGGTGCCCAAAGACTGTGCCGATAATGACTCCGCTAGCAACATATTACTTGGACGATTACCGTCAAAACTCATAGCAGGTGCTAATGCCTCAGCCTGTGGCTGAGTTTTACCTTGTTCAATCAGGAAGGCTTGTGTTTCCTCTGAGTTACGGCCCCACATCATGGCTTGTGATTGAGCCAGCATATTTGCTAACAGCGCATGATGGTGTTCAGGAAGAGTATGAGCGGCTTGTGCAAAACCAATGAAATCACAGGGCACAATGGAAGTGCCTTGATGCAGATGTTGATGAAAAGCATGTTGTCCATTAGTGCCGGCTTCTCCGAATATAACGGGGGATGTAGCACACTCTAACGGATGACCATCACGGTCCACATGCTTACCATTACTCTCCATATCTAATTGCTGTAGAAACAGAGGCAAGCTTCTTAGTCGATGATCATAAGGTAAGATTGCTTGCTCTGAATAATTCAAGAAATTGATATTCCAGATACCAATCAGACCCATAAGCACAGGTAGGTTGTAATGTGATGGAGTAGTTAAAAAGTGCTGATCCATGGTGTGAGCGCCTGCCAGCAATTGTTTAAATTGGGCTATACCCAGTTTAACGACAATAGGAAATCCTACAGCGCTCCACAGAGAGTAGCGTCCACCTACCCAGTCCCACATCATGAGAATATTTTCTGCATGAATGCCAAATGAAACGGCCTTGTCATGATTGGCGGTAATGGCTAGAAAATGTCGCTCGGCAATGTGTGCGTGTGACTTTCCAGCTTGGCACCATGCCAATGCAGAATGAGCATTATAGAGTGTCTCTTGTGTATCAAAACTCTTAGAGATCACCACAAATACACAAGTTTCTGGATTGCAACTTTTTAGTGTGTGCTGTAATTCATGTGCATCCACATTGGCGACAAAATGAATATTAATCTCACTAGTGGCGAGATGATCAAGAGCTTCACAGACTAGTTTGGAGCCTAAATATGAACCGCCTATGCCCAAGATCACGACATCTGTAATGGCGCAACCAGTATGTCCACGCCATTCACCTGAGCGCAGTTGTTCGCTGAGTCGCTCCATTTTTTCCAGGGATGCAGATACTTGATCGCCAACTTCTGGATGATGTGGATGGCGCAAAGCCGTATGGAGAGCTGCGCGTCGTTCAGTATTATTGATCGCTGCACCATCAAACATGGCTCGGCGTCGGGCGTTGAGATCACAACTGTCAGCAAGATGTACTAAATCATCAACGACTGCTTGATTGAGTCGATTCTTAGAATAATCGAATAATAATGGGCCTGCGCTGCAGCTGAATTGTTGAAAGCGATGTGCTTGTTGTTCGAATAGCTCGCGCATATGAACGGACTGAAGTTCACGGGCATAAGACTCAAGTTTTTTCCATGCGGCATTCATAATGATGGCTGACCCAAATAGTTTGGATTTTAGTGTTTTGCTTTGATTGATTGTGTTTTTCCTGTTAAACAAGTATGACAGAAAAAAATTGTATGAGAACAACCTTGCATTAAGATCACCGAATACAGTCAATAGGCATAAAAACAGTGCGATAAGGAGAATCTTCTCAAGAGTAATCACGAGTGCTGGAATTGAGCTTTTGGAAGAAAAGAGCGTATATTAAAAATCAGCCACAAAAAAAGCGGACAATTAAGTCCGCTTTTTTTGTGAAATGCGCCTCAAATATAAGGTCACCGACTTTGGCCGGCCGCTTATTTAATTTTTAAGGATTGTAACGTGTGTTCGCAGTATTCATGAATAATTTTGCATAGCCAACACTGAGGTTAACTAATATCAATATTATCTATAAATAGTGCCATTCTTAAGGTGCTTGAATAGATTCAACTGTGAAGCGATATTGATTATAAATGCTAAAACTACACATCCAACGATAAACCATGCCATATTGATACCCCTTTGTAAGTTTGATTATATTTAGCTTAAATTCTGGCTAATTACTTAGTTTCGAGTCTAGTATATTACTAATACTTAGTCAGACTCCCAAACGCCTTGGCTATAGTATACACAATTAAGAATTTTGAAAAAGTACATTATCAATCAAACGAGTGTGTCCCAACCAAGCAGCACATAAGATCACTATGCGTTGGGTGTTTGAGTGTATTTCAGACAGATTTGAGGCATCACATAGCCTTAGGTATTCGACTTCAAACCCATGATTTTCAAGTATTTTTTTTGATTTTATCTGAATTTCTTGGCGTTTATCATAGCTGTAATCCAGACGTGCTTGAGTTAATGTTTTGTATAACCATGGGGCAATCAGTCGCTGTTCATCACTCAGATGTTGATTACGTGAGCTATAAGCCAGTCCATCTGGCTCTCGCAGGGTTTCGACACAGATGATATCCATAGCCAAGTTCAGTGTCTTCACTAGCGCTTGGATCACTAAACACTGTTGATAATCTTTTTCTCCAAACACGGCAGTTTGTGCTGGAATAATTTCAAACAGTCTCGCTACCACTGTACATACTCCATCAAAATGTCCCGGACGATGGCGTCCACAAAAGTCGGTTGCAACTATAGGTGTGGGAATAATTGGGTGGCTAGGTTTACCTGAGGGATACATTTCTGTCTCGCTAGGAGCGAATACTGCATCTACCTTTAATGACTCAAGAAGCTTGAGGTCGTCATAATAAGTGCGTGGATAAAGATCATAGTCACTGGTTTCATTGAACTGTATGGGGTTCACAAAAATACTCACCACCACACGAGTGCCTAGGGACTGAGCGCGCTGAATGAGCTGTTTATGACCCTCATGAAGATTACCCATGGTGGGCACTAGCACGACATGTTCAGATTGCCAGCGATGCATTTGGGTATGCATCTGCTCGCAGTGTTTGATGACAATCATATTCGCTTAGGTATTTACTTGAGGATTTGCTGAGGCTAACTAGCGATCCGGAAATAATCCCGCTTTCACTTCGTAGATATATTTTTTAACGGCCTCTTGGATGCTGCATTGTTGCATATAATTTTTGACAAATGAGGGAGCACTGCCAGCGGTGATTCCAAGAATGTCGTGCAGGACTAAAATTTGTCCATCGCAATGTTGCCCCGCACCAATTCCAATGACGGGTAAATTGACTTGCTGACAGACTCTCTGTGCGAGTTCGCTTGGAACGCACTCCAACAACAAAAGATCAGCCCCAGCCTCCTGAAGAGCCATACTGGTATCTAATAGCTCATCCGCTCCAACTGAGTCTTGTGCTTGTGTTTGATAGCTGCCTAATTTATGCACATACTGAGGACGTAATCCCAAATGAGCGCAGACTGGAATTCCACAGGCGCTTAGCTCAGCCACAATTTCTGTTTGACGTTGAGTGGCTTCTAATTTCACCATCTGAGCCCCCGCTTCTTGCATTAGTCGGGTAGCATTGTCTAAGGCCGTGTCAATGTTGGGATAGCTCATGAATGGCATATCGGCAATAATCAATGCATGAGAACTTGCGCGGCTCACACACTGTGTATGGTAGAGCATGTCTTCCATAGTCACACTGACAGTTGAGGCGGCACCTTGAATTACCATGCCTAATGAGTCTCCCACCAAGATAACGTCAATGCCACAAGTATCTAAAAGCTCAGAAAAACTGGAATCATAAGCCGTTAAGCAGGCAATTTTTTCATTTTTCTTGCGCATATTACGTAGGGTATTAATCGTGATACCCAGAGAATTCTGTTTGCTCATAATCGCTAGCTCACAAACGAGAGAGGATTGTAATAGTGACGTCCGCTAGTGGTATTCATAATTTGTGCTTTGAGCTGTTCATAATCACGCTCATTGTTAATAAAGTCGATATCACTGGCATTAACGATCAAAAGAGGCGTTTCATGATAGTGATAAAAGAATTCTGCGTAGGCTTCATTAAGCTGCTCTAAATAATTTGTTTCAATAAAGCGCTCAAAATTGCGCCCACGTTTCTTGATGCGTTCTAATAAAGTCGATACAGGTGCCTGTAAGTATACTACCAAATCAGGTTTGGGCGCTTCGGTGATCATATGCTCATACACCTGCAGATATAAATCGTATTCTGTCGGGTTCAATGTTACCTGTGCGAATAATTTATCTTTATCGATTAAGTAGTCAGCTATTTTAGTCTGCGAGAATATGCTTGATTGGCGCAGTGATTGTATTTGCTTGGTGCGCTGCATGAGGAAATAGAGTTGAGTGGATAGAGCGGCCTCTTTAGGGCGTTGGTAGAATTGCTCCAAAAAAGGGTTATCGTCAATTTCCTCTAAAATAAGCTCGGAGTTAAATTCATTAGCCAGGCGTTGAGAAAGGCTAGATTTACCCACCCCAATCGGCCCTTCAATTACTGTGTAGTCAGGTAATGAATCTTGCATACTTATTCTTGTAGTTGTATTAAGCCATTTCGGTAGCAGCGAGACTTGATGCGATGAATATGTCCTAAGTTAGGAATCATGAGGTTTTTATTTAATTCATGCAATGGGTAAAGTACAAATTCTCGCTGAGCAATACCCGGGTGAGGCACTGTAAGTGTTTGATTTCTAATAGACTGATTGCCAAAAAGTAATATATCTAAATCCAGTGTTCGTGGCCCCCATTGCTCTTCTTTACGCACTCGTCCATGGCTTTGTTCAATCGCTTGCAGCGCTTCTAACAAGCTCTGTGCATCCAGCCGAGTGTGTAGGCATGCGGCAGCATTGACATAGGGAGGTTGATCTTGTGGGCCCATGGGGCGACTGGTATATAAACTGGAAAAACTATCTAAATCAGTCTGTTCAATTTGATCTATATCCCACAGCGCATCCAAAACATGTGCATATGGGTTATCAAGATTGCTGCCCAAGCCAACATAGCATTCTGTGATGAGGGAAGTGGTCATAGCTTATGATCTTTTTTTATGCTGAGTCATGAGATGTTTTTCATCATCATCGACGCTTTGAATTTTAGTCCACCAAGTACATTCACTGGAGTCTATTTCCCCTGCCTCAGTGCGCAAGCAGAAAAAATCATAGGCCGCGCGAAAACGAGGATGGCTGAGAATTTTGAGAGTGCGTTTGCCCTTGCGATGCGCAAAACGGTGTTGAAGGCGCCATATTTCACAAATGACAATGGCTAATCGTTTGGGAATAAATGTCATGCTGGATTGATTAGCGACAGTAGTCCGTGCCGCTGCCCATACAATTTCAGATACGGGTTGATCACGAGACATATATTCATCTAATAATGATTGATAGGGCCTCCACAAAAGTATTGCAAAAATAAAGGCTGGGTTAACTGACTTACCTGTGATTACACGTCTATCTGTGTTGGCTAATGCAGCATAAATGAGTTGGCTGAATTGCTCATCATTTTCTAAATTATATGCGGTAAAAGGAAATAATATATGTAAAAGGTTATGCTCTTTGAGTGAATTAAAACATTTTACCGCTGAACCGCTATGGAATAGTTTGACCATTTCATCAAACAATCTTGCCGCTGGAATATCACGTAACAAGCCACCGAGTGTATCGATAGGTTCGGCTGTTTCCTCAATAATGTCTAAAGACAATTTGGATTTAAAGCGAACAGCTCTCAGCATTCTGACAGGGTCTTCTTTATAGCGTGTAAACACATCGCCAATCATTCTGATTTTTTTATCACGCAAATCTTCCATGCCTTGACAAAAGTCTATGACTTCAGAAGTTTGCAGATCATAGTAGAGGGCATTGATACTAAAATCTCGTCGGATGGCATCTTCTTCCATATTGCCATAGGTGTTATCTCGCAGGATGCGACCGTTATCATCTTCTTTGGTATGTGTTTGCTTGTCTGCATCAGCGATGGCACGAAAAGTAGAAACTTCAATATAGTTTCGCTGATGGTAAATATGTACCAATTTAAAACGTCGTCCAATTAACCGACTATTGCTGAAAATCTTACATATTTCTTCAGGACGTGCATTAGTCACGACATCAAAATCTTTGGGCATGATGTTAAGAATTAAATCACGCACACATCCACCTACCAGATAAGCCTCATAATTAGCAGTTTGTAGCTTTTTGATAATACCGATAGCACGAGGGCATATTTTTGATTCATCAATCTGATGAACATCAATAGGTATTCGAGTCGCGGTAATATTAGATGTGTTTTGAGTATTCACTGGGGTCATTATAAGACGAACTGAGGTGTTTGTGGTGGTTGACTTACGATCAAAAAAAAGGCGACCACAGGCCGCCTTTTTTAGCCAAAATGTGTTGATACCTAGATATTGTAGCCTTTTTCTTCATGTTCAGAGATATCTAGGCCATTTCGCTCAATCTCATCATTGACGCGCAGTCCACATATCATCTCGATGACTCGAAGTATCACGTAGCTGGCTACAGCTGTCCAAATGATCACAGACATTACAGCGGTTAACTGCACACCAAACTGATCAGCGATAGTCATACCTTCAGCTAAGCCCGCACCACCATACTGAGAGGCAATGAAGACAGCGACTAGTAATGATCCAATAATTCCACCAACACCGTGCACTGGGAATACATCCAGAGAATCATCAATTCTTAATGTACGCTTCATGAAGTTGGTAGCCGAGAAGCAGATAATACCTGCGGACAATCCAATGACGATAGCACCCATAGGGCCGACAAAACCTGATGCAGGTGTAATACTCCCTAAACCTGCCACCATGCCTGTCACAATACCTAGAACACTAGGCTTACCATATTTGACCCATTCTATGGTCATCCACGTTACAGATGCTACAGCAGCACTGATGTGGGTGACTAAAATTGCCATGCCTGCATCACCGTTTGCTGCTAACGCACTGCCGCCATTAAAGCCGAACCAACCGACCCATAACATACCAGCACCTGTCACAGTCATAGTCATATTGTGTGGTGGCAATGGGGTTTGAGGGAAGCCGTGACGAGCGCCTAATACGATGGCTGCAACAAGTGCTCCCACACCCGCAGTGATATGAACGACAAGTCCACCGGCGAAATCAAGCGTACCTTTATCGGATAACCAACCGCCACCCCAAATCCAATGACAAACTGGATAATAAACGACAGCTGACCAAAGTACTGTGAACCAGAGGACAGCTGAGAATTTCATGCGTTCCGCAAATGCACCAATAACAAGTGCCGGAGTAATGACTGCAAAAGTCATCTGGAACATCAGGAATACAGTTTCAGGAATATCACCAGACATACTTGCACGTGAAACGTCAGACAAGAATAAATTTTGAGTGATGCTTCCCATCCACTGGTTAAACGAACCACCATCAGAGAAACTCATACTGTAGCCAAATACTACCCAGGAAATGGAGGCTACGCAGGTGATAGCAAAACATTGCATCAACACAGACAAGACGTTTTTACTGCGTACTAAGCCGGCATAAAATAGAGATAAGCCTGGTATGGTCATGAATAAAACTAAAGCTGTAGAAGTTAGTATCCATGAAGTATTAGCACCGTTAAGCTCGTCTGTCAGTCCTAAGCTAGGCAGCACCAAAAGTACTGCAGCAAGTGCATATTTGTAAAATTGAACGATCATTTCATATATCCCCTATTATCGTTACAAGGCATCTTGGCCTGTCTCACCCGTACGAATACGAATGGTTTGTTCGAGAGTGGTCACGAAAATTTTTCCATCACCGATTTTTCCGGTATTAGCCGCGCGCGTGATGGCTTCAATCACTTGATTGACACTTTCATCAGCAACGCCTATTTCTATTTTTAGCTTAGGTAGAAAATCGATAACATACTCAGCTCCACGATAAAGTTCAGTGTGTCCTTTTTGACGACCGAAGCCTTTAACTTCAGTGACAGTAAGACCTTGAATACCTTGCTCGGTGAGCGCTTCTCGTACATCGTCTAACTTGAATGGTTTAATGATAGCTGTGATGAGCTTCATATGATGCCTCCTGACTGCGCATATAATTATTATTGATTACTTCAAAAAACAGGATGAGAAATATAGAGGTGTGACTGAACACGATTTGAATGAGTGTGTTTTGATTTACTGCGACTCAATCTCACATCATCATCTCTGATGCTTTTTAAAGTAGTTTGCAAGCGAATTAAGTATGCCAGTTATTAGTGCGTCGCGCACTAAAGATGATGACTGTTATCGCCCAGTTTTGGTGCGTTCTAAGAAATTTTTCTGGCGCTAAAAAAAGCACGTGTAGGAGCAGGGTGACCTTCAATCGTTTGTTTTACATTTTCCGGATTGAGAAAGTTTTTAAGAGAATAATTATGCATCCATTGCGTGGCGCGTTGTTCTGATGTGCTAGTGATTTCTATGCTATGGCACTGAACGTCTGTAAAACCACTTTGTGTGAGCCACTGTATTACACACTCTGGGCTGGGAATGCTCCATACATTGCGCATACCTGCATAACGATCCTCAGGAATCAGCTGTTGATTACCAGTCACATCCAGCACTAAGGTCTCTAAAAAACACCATCCTTGGTCAGCGATATGCGCATGCAAACGACGACAATGTTCTTGTGGGTCACGTCGATGGTAGAGCACCCCCATGGAAAATACAGCATCGAACTGATTGAGTTTAGGAGATAGTTGTTCAAACGGTAACGGTAATAAATGTGCATTCAATGCCGGTCGTATGTTTTGAGTGAGCGCATAGAATTGTGCTAAAAAAATTAATGTGGGATCAACACCAATCACCTGTTGTGCACCATTACCTAGCATGCGCAGCATGTAGTAACCATTTCCACAGCCAACATCCAGCACTGTTTTGCAAGACAAATCAGGAAGCACTGAGGCCAGTCGTTGCCACTTCAAATCACAACGCCACTCAGAGTCTAGATCTACACCACAGAAATTAAATGGGCCTTTACGCCAAGGGTGTAATTCCATCAGCGCTTGCTGAATCCTATTAGGGGCAGTGTTATCTGAGGGTTCTCCAATACGAGGGATAGCTTGATCCAGAGTTATTGATGACGGTGAAAACTCGGCTAGTTGTTCTACCGCTTGTTGCCATTTAGGGAAATGTCCGTGGCTAGGTTGTGCGAATATTTCAGTCAGCTGTTCAGCACATTGAGATTGCCAGTCATCAGCGACATTTGCCACAGAGCCATCTAGTAATGGCTGATAATGTTGTAGTTTCATTTAACGGCGATTAAGGACACAAAATTGAAGCATTGAAACCAAGGCACGACTAATGAAAATCCAATCCTTTCCAAGCGTTGTGTGTGCGTATCTAGGGATTCTCTTAGTAATACATTTTCAAGAGATTTTCTTTTTTGACTGATCTCAAGATCACTATAGTTATTGGCAGACTTGAAGCCGGTATGTAAGACTTGGAATAATTCCTCTTGCTCAGAATTCGCCATAATAATTTTTTCTGTGAGTAGGCAGGCGCCCTGTGGAAGTAGTCCAGAATAAATGTTCTCGAGAATTTTTTGTCTTTCCGACAGCGCAATAAATTGCAGGGTGAGATTGAGCATCACAAAAGAAGCATTCTCAATAGTGATATTTTGAATATTATCTCGGTGAGTTTTTATTACTTCACTGGCGTGTTCTTGAATAATCATTTTTTGGCAGCGCTCAATCATGGCGCTGGCATTATCAACTGCATGAATTTTAAGCCCGGGAACGTGGCGGTGATTGAATACTGATAAGGCGGCCGCACCATGTGAACAACCCAAGTCATAGCAGGCACTATTAGCTTGTATGAAATGAGCAGCAAGTGGCCCGATGTTGGCAATCAAGGTTCGATAACCAGGCACTGAGCGATCCACCATGTCATCAAATACTTCACTGACCGAAGTATCGAATTGAAAATCTTCAATATTGTTGATGGGTTTTTTATAGAGTTTGTCTTCAGTCACAGCGCTATTAGGATTAATGTATATTGAATAACATCTACTATCATACTCTGCTTGGCATAGCGGAGCTAAAAAGATTTAGGAATAAAAATGTCTATGGTTTCTTTCTAGGGGGCTAACGCGTGGACTATTGGATCAAGACAAAGCTAGTGGATAATAGTTAATCCATCGAGAGGCATAGGAGATCCCATGGCATACCCTTGGGCGTAATCGACACCTAATTTACTTAACTGATCAACTACTTCATGGCTTTCGGCGCACTCGGCAATGGTACGGATGCCCATTAAGTGCGCCAGCAGTCGTTGTTCGGGCAACCTCAAATTATATTTCTCACGATTGCAGACACACATTAATTGTATAACTTTTTGATATTAAATGGTATTTTTGTTTATGCGCGAAGAGGCTGTGATTGTCAGCCATTGCATTTTAATACATGCACCGTCGGGCATGCGAAAGGCAGTGCTTAGGCATCCATTGCGGTAATGACTTCCAGAACTTTGGCTGGGTGATTAGCGGCTTTAGACACACGCTTCCAATGCTTGATGACTTTGCCATCTTCACCGATCAACACAGTAGAACGAATGACACCCATGGTGATTTTTCCATACATGTTTTTTTCGCCGTAAGCGTCATATTTTTCCATCATACTGCGTTTAGGATCACATAATAGGGTGAAAGGTAAACTGTATTTATCGATAAATTTTTGATGAGCCGCTTCCTCATCGGGGGATACTCCCAATACGATGCAGTTTGCTTGTTCTATTTCACTCCAAAGATCTCTGAAGCCACAGGCTTCTTTAGTACATCCGGGAGTATCATCTTTGGGGTAAAAATAAACGACGACCCGCTGTCCTTTAAAATCTTTGAGGGAAACGTTGTTGCCTTGTTGATCTTTAAGTGTGAATGCGGGTGCTGCTTTGCCTTCTGTAATAGCCATAACCATATCCTCTAATTAATTCATCGCCTGGGAAATCAATCACTTTTTAGAACACCTAAAGACTGGTCCAATCTTATAGTGCATATTTTGCAATAACAAGAGCGATTGAAATACACGGGGGTGAATTTGGAATGTACACAGTACATTGCTGGCCGTAAAAAATTATATGGTGAGTATTTAAGCGCACAAATATCGTTATGAAATATCAACTCAATTTAAGTCGTGCTGATTGATTATTGAGTGACTCAGTTTATGATAGGTCGAACTGATTAAAATGAGTGTATAGCATTTATGACAGCCTCTAATGAATCCGCACCTAAAAAATCACATCAAATACAAGATTTGTTGAGAATCATGCGGACCTTACGTGACCCAAACCATGGTTGTCCATGGGATCAAAAGCAAGATTTTGCCACTATTGCACCTTATACAATAGAAGAAGCATATGAGGTGGCTGATGCTATCGCGCGCCAAGATTATGATGAATTGTGTGATGAGCTGGGTGATCTGTTATTGCAAGTGGTGTATCACGCTCAAATGGCTTCAGAGCAGAATCATTTTCAATTTGATGATGTAGTGGAATCCATCTGTAATAAGATGATACGTCGTCATCCTCATGTGTTTGGTGATAATGATCAGCTCAAACAAGGCAAGCCAGGCTGGGAGGGTTTCAAACAACAAGAGCGTGCTCAACGTGGTGATAATGAAGACGCATCAGCATTGGCCGGTGTGCCAATAGGTTTGCAAAGTATGTTGCGCGCAAAAAAGTTACAAAAGAAAGCTTCGCGCGTTAATTTTGATTGGTCTGATATCGAGGCAGTGTTAGAGAAGCTGCAAGAAGAAGTCGATGAGCTAAAACAAGCGGTAGCATCCGGTCAGCAAGAGCATATCGAGGACGAGCTTGGGGATGTTTTATTCTGTGCAATTAATGTTTCTCGTCATAGCCAACATGATGCAGACATTGCACTGCAAAAAGCCAGTAACAAATTTGAAAGACGCTTCCGGTTGGTCGAGCAGATAGCTAATAATGATGGTCTCAGTCTCAAAGATTTATCTGCAGATGAGCTGGAAGATTTATGGCGACAGGCTAAACAGGCTCGTTAAAACGCATAGAAAAATCCACGGCTTGCAAATGTTTAGTGATAGCGCCAACAGAAATGTAATCCACATCACACATTGCATACTGACTAATATTCTCCATATGAATATTGCCTGATACTTCTAATTTAATACGGCTATGTGTGTCACTGCGTGCCAAAGCCATTGCTTGTTTGACTTCATCCACACTGAAGTTATCCAACAACGCAATATCTGCCTGACTGCTGATCGCTTGGGATAATTGATCTAAGTCTTCCACCTCGACCTCAATCAATAAACCGTCTTCACGTTGCTTGGCTCTCGCCACGGCGGCTTGAATGGAGCCACACGCTGTAATGTGATTTTCTTTGATCAAATAAGCATCGTATAAGCCCATACGATGATTGCTGCCACCACCACATTTAACCGCATACTTTTGAGCTTCACGCAAACCAGGAATGGTTTTGCGAGTATCTAATAATAGCGTGGAGCTACCGCGCATACGATGCATTAGTTTACGTGTCGCTGTAGCGGTGCCAGATAAGGTCTGCAAAAAGTTGAGGGCTGTGCGCTCACCGCTAAGTAGCGCCGCACCATTACCATGTAAGTTGCAGACAGTTTGTGAGGGGTGCACTAATGCACCCTCTTGTTTGAGCCATTCAACTTTAATGCTTTGATCTAATTGGGCGAAAGTCTCATCAAACCAAGCTTGACCACATAAAGTCGCGGTTTCTCGACAAATCACCTGTGCGCTGAGTATGTTGTTATCACACAGTTGTGCACTTACATCACCACTGCCTATGTCTTCTGCTAAAGCCTGTTGAACGGCTAATTTGATTGAGGGTTTAGTTTCCTGAGCATCCATGCGCGTAATAGTTAAACTTTATCTTGTTGTGAAAAATATTCTTTTGTGATTTTGAATACGATAGGACTTAATAGACCTAGTGCAATTAGATTAGGAATCGCCATAAAGCCATTCATGACATCCGCCAATATCCAAATCAAATTCACTTTTTGTGATGCGCCCACAAACACTGCCACAATCCATAACAGTCTATAAGGCAGAATAATCTTGGTGCCAAAAATAAACTCTGCGCAACGTTCACCGTAGTAGCTCCAACCTAGAATGGTGGTAAAGGCAAACACAACCAAACCTAAAGAAATAATGTACTCACCAAATGGAATAGATGAAGCATAAGCCATGCTCGATAAACTCGCGCCGGTCTCACCACTGGTCCAAGCGCCACTGATAATAATGACCAAAGCGGTCATGGTACAAATGATGATGGTGTCGATAAAAGTGCCCAGCATGCCAATCACACCCTGATGAACTGGATTATTAGTTTGTGCTGCTGCGTGCGCAATAGGTGCACTACCCAGACCCGCTTCATTAGAAAAAATACCACGCGCAATACCGAATTGAATCGCCATCATGATTGTTGCGCCGGTGAAGCCACCCACAGCAGCATGGCCATTGAATGCACTATCCACGATAACGCCTAAGGCTGCCGGAACTTCTGAAATATTCGATAAGATGATGATTAATGAGCCAGCGATATACAATATCGCCATGATAGGGACTAGTTTACTGGCAACCGTACCGATGCGCTTGATACCACCCAGTATGACTAAAGCGGCTAACCCAGCAATCACCAGCCCAGTCGTAGTGGTGTTGACACCAAAGTTGCTACTGAGTGCATCTGCCACAGAGTTGGATTGCACCATGTTACCTATACCAAATGCAGCCACAGTACCGAATAGTGCAAATAGGAACCCTAGCCAATGCCAATTTTTGCCAAGACCATTCTTAATGTAATACATCGGACCGCCAACATAGCGTCCTAGATCATCAGTTTCTCGATATTTAACGGCCAGCACTGCTTCGGCGTATTTTGTTGCCATGCCGAATAATGCCGTAATCCACATCCAGAAAATGGCTCCGGGACCACCTATGAATATCGCGGCG
This sequence comes from Gammaproteobacteria bacterium, assembly GCA_965658595.1. Lineage (GTDB taxonomy): Bacteria > Pseudomonadota > Gammaproteobacteria > UBA4575 > UBA4575 > UBA1858. The sequence goes on from CBFHSW010000074.1 coordinate 15,186, forward strand.
GCGACACCTGCGATATTACCTGTGCCTACGGTAGCAGACATTGCGGTCATGAGCGCTTGGAAAGGAGGGATCTCGCCATCACCT
>CBFHSW010000075.1:0-3182 GCA_965658595.1 Gammaproteobacteria bacterium
TTCTTCAGTGTATCCTCAATATGCGCACTTACTTCAGCTAGTTCTGATATCGCATGATTGTCTAGTTGGCTAAACTGAGTGACTTCAGAATGTGCCGCAACCACTATTGATCCTAAGGTGATTTGCTGGGGTCTTAATAAAACGCTCCAGTGTTGATAGCGATGTATGAGTGTATCTGGGTAACCAAATTTTCTAAGTGTGTCGTTGATAGGCAACCTCCAACTAATAAATATGTGTACGTGTACAAGTATACGTTGTTTAATTAGACCACTTTATTTTAATTGAAAGCGTTAACTGGGCTATAATCCCCAACAAATCCACTCCAATCATATAAATGAATCTAGCAAAGCACTTCTGGTCAAGCAAAAAATACCATTTGGAAGACATGGATATGCGCGATTTAGTTATTGCGTACGTTCAATATTCCGCGATTCAAGTTTATTTCTTAATTGCGGCAGCCGGACTTTTCTATATCAATCATCATAATGCTTGGTCCATAAATATTTTGTACATATGTGCCGCAATGATATTCGTTTATCCTTTAATATGGTACGTACTCCATAGGTTCATTCTTCATAGCAAATATCTGTATCGCTTCGAGACGTTTGCAAAAATGTGGAAAAGAATCCATTTTGACCATCATAATGATCCCAATGATCTGAGGGTATTATTTGGTGCTTTATACACAACTCTTCCCACCGTCGGTTTTTTTAGTATGCCTGTGGGGTGGCTGATAGGCGGTTGGTATGGAGCAGTAATGGCTCTTACGGCAGGAGTGATTGTGACAATGTTTTATGAATTCTGTCACTGTATTCAGCATTTACATTACACGCCTAAAAGTAAGTTTCTGAGGGATATGAAACGCCTACATCTATTGCATCATTTCCGTGATGAAACCGGTAACTATGGCATTACCAATTTCTTTTGGGATAGATTCTTCAATACTTTTTATGACAAAAGCGATAAACGCAGCAAAAGCCCTACGGTATTCAATCTAGGGTATGATGAGGAACAAGCCAGTCGTTACCCATGGGTAGCAGAACTGGAAAAAGATCCTAAATAACTATTCAGGTGTTGCTTTGCCTTACGATGTACATGCTTTTTCAGTTACTGATAGGGCTTCAGTAAGAAAATTTCTCGATGTACCCATAGACATCTATGCAGATGATCCATCATGGGTGCAACCTCTTTACATCGATCAGTTAGAAAAACTCTCCTCTAAACATCCGTATTTTGAACATGCGCAAGCGCGTTTTTGGATTATTTCCAAAGACGGGAGAATGGTTGGCAGAATAAGTGCGCAAATAGATCAGCTACAAGCACGCAGTGATACTCAGAAGATTGGTTGTATAGGCAACTTCGAGTGTATTAATGATCAACAAGTAGCGAATAAGCTTTTTTTAGAAGCACAGCAATGGTTGAGTGCACATTCATGTGAATGCGCTCGCGGGCCTTTCAATCTGTCCATTAATCAGGAGTGTGGATTACTGATTGATGGTTTTGATCGCCCACCATGCATAATGATGGGGCACGCACGTTCTTATTACCAACAATTATTTGAGCAAGGTGGATATACCAAAGCTAAAGACTTGATCGCTTGGTGGCATGACCAAGAGTTCGTGCCCAGTAAAGCAATGACACGTGTAATTGATCGTTATCAAGACAAAATTACTATTCGAAATGTAGATCCTAAACAGGCTCAGCGTGATATCAATATCATGAGAGATATTTTCAATGATGCTTGGATAGATAATTGGGGTTACATACCTTTCACCGATAAAGAATTTAAACACCTTGGCAAAGAAATGTTACAGTTTTTTCCTGCGCGTTATTTTAAAATTGCTGAATATCAGGGCGAGGCAGTTGGCCTGATGGCACTATTGCCTAATATCAACGAATTAATTGCAGACTTGAATGGTAGGTTGTTGCCTTTTGGTTGGGCCAAGTTACTTTGGCGAATGAAATTCTCATCAGCTAAAACGGGTAGAGCAGCATTGTTAGGTATTAAACGAGATTATCAAAATCAAATGATAAGTTCTGCCATGGTGTTTATGTTGATAGATCAACTTCGCAAAGAAGGATTCAAGGACGGTATTGTTCAGCATGAACTGTCATGGGTGTTGGAAGATAATCATCGATTAAATAAGATCATTGAGAGTTTTGGATCTATACCTTACAAGACCTATCGTATTTTTGAGAAACAACTGGCTACATAGCGATGACAAAATTTAATGCAGTAGTACTGGCCGGAGACAGAGGTCCTGCAGACCCTGTTGCTCAAGCAGCTGGCACTTATGGTAAAGCCGCTGTTGAATTTCAAGATGTGAGTCTGTTGGAAAGAATTTTAAGTACACTGCAGCAAGCGCAATCGGTAGAGCAGATATTCATAGTCGGGCCCAGTCAAGAGTGTTTACAGCGGGCGCCGCACTTGCGTAAAGTGATACATAAATATGATGCAAAATATTTATCTCCTTCCGAAGGTCCTAGTGCTAGTGCCGCCTTAGGTATCAAGACATCGCAACATTATCCAACATTGATCACCACCTGTGATCTGCCATTATTAAATGCTGATAGTGTTGACCTATTTTGCAATAGTGTATCTACAGTGGATGCGGATTTTGTGGCTGGTGCAGTGGAGTACTCGTTGATAGGCAATTTAATTCCTGAACTTAAGAAAACTCAGTATTCATTTGTTGATCAACAATTATGTTTTGCTAATTTGTTTGCTGTGCTTGAGGAACCAGGCTTGAGAGCGATTGAATATTGGCAGAGTATTGAGAATAGTCGAAAAAAACCATTTGAAATGGTAAAGAAAATCGATTGGATGAGTTTAGTGCGCTACAAGCTAGGACGATTGAGTTTGCATCAGGTAGAAAGCGTATTGTCACAAAAAATTGGTGCGCATCTTGCCGTGCAATTGTTTTCCACACCTGAAATAGCTATCGATGTAGACACGGCTGATGACTATGAAATCATGAGTAAATATCTGAAGTAATTAATTAGCAGTCCATTTGTCTACTAATGCCTGTGCTGTTTCTAAATCTTGCACAAAATCTACTTCAGTCCAGTCATATCCATGTATTGAACATATGCCAACATTATTGTTTTTTCCTAGTTGGTCGATGACTGATAAGTACCATAATTTTAGTGAGGTCTGATCATGCATCAACTGACTCACAGTA
>CBFHSW010000076.1:0-16259 GCA_965658595.1 Gammaproteobacteria bacterium
TCACTAGATTGAACGATCGTTATGCACTTGCTCTGATGTGCGGAACTTAGCTGCATTTTGGACACTTCATTTAACGTAATCAGAAAATTAGCGCAATCAAGCGAGCGATTGACGATTTCTGTATCAGTATTGATGTAGTGGTTAATATCTGTACCAGTCAAGGCGAGAATCAGTGGTCGATGAGGATGATCTTGGGTAAATTGCTGAATACTGTTGGCGCTTCGCCAAGCATGCAGGGCAATTAAGATATCAGGGTTTTGGCGTGTATAGGTCTGTTCAATCTGTACATGATGTCCTAATCGACTGAGAATTTTAGCCCAGCGATCGGCTGTGGTGCGATTACCGTGCAATGAGCCTGGACTAGCAGGTGTGATAATGAGTATTTCCATATACAAACACGTAAGATGATTAAAATATAGTTTACAATACTACGACTAAACAATGGTGCATGCCGAATCGGTTTATCTCTCTCATTGTAAGTGAGTAAAAGTTATCATAATTTGAAAAGAAGACGCTCAACCAGACATGCATTGGCAGGTAACACAATCAAACAAGCAGAGGGTAAATTCCAAAAGTGTGTTCATTAAGTTACTTAAATTGATGATACGAGAATGAGTTCGCTTTCAAAGACTGCCGAAAACCCATTAAAAGATTACACCTATAAATATAACCCATAAATATCACTCATATATGTCACCAGTAGATTTCATCCAAAGAGTATATTAATTCTAAATTGATATTATCTAGCCTGTATTAAAATTATTATGCAAAAAAAGTCAGCTCCTGTTGTTAAAGATATCGTCCTAGTGGGTGGAGGACATGCACATCTTGCCGTGCTTCGACATTTTGCTATGCACCCTTTGGATGGATTGCGCTTAACTGTGATCAGTCGTGATATTCATACGCCATATTCCGGTATGTTGCCGGGATATATTGCAGGCCATTATAGTTTTGATGATTGTCATATCGATCTTGGTCCACTCTGTCGCTATGCTAATGCTCGTCTTTATCATTCTTCAGTGACGCACATAGACCTAGAGGAAAAATCTATACATGTTGATGATCGACCATCAATCAATTATGACATTTGCTCTATCAACACAGGTTCAACTCCCTCAGTACAAGATGTGCAGGGCGTCCATGAACATGCTTTAATCGCAAAGCCAATAGATCGTTTCTTAACTCAATGGGATGAATTGCTGGCTCGACTATCGACACATCAAGGTGTTTTTAATTGCACGGTGGTGGGTGCAGGTGCAGGTGGTGTTGAATTGATACTGGCAATTCACTATCGAATTACAAGATTGATTAAGCAACAAAAATTACATCAGGTAACACTGCAGTGTACTCTATTGACAAGAGACTCAAGCATCCTCATGACTCATAATGCTGCGGTTAGAAAGCGCTTTATACGCGAACTCAACGCTAAAGGTATCAAAGTGCTGACAAATCATACCGTCACATCAGTGAGCGAGTCTAAAGTGTGTTTTAGTGAGCATGAAGATATTGCAACAGATGCTGTTATTTACGTGACTCATGCATCATCTCCGGAATGGCCAGCTGCCGCCGGGTTGGCAGTAGATGATTATGGGTTTATTCGTGTTAATCAACAACTACAGTCCACATCACATGCTGAAATTTTTGCTGTGGGTGACATCGCCTCATTGCCTGAGAGTAAACCAAAATCAGGCGTCTATGCTGTGCGCCAGGGAAAGGTGCTAGCCAATAATTTAGTTCTGGCGGCAACAGGCAAATCTTTAAAGACCTATCAGGCTCAGAAAAATACTTTGAGTTTAATAGGGACTGGGAATAAAAAAGTGGTGGCTTCAAGAGGTCTTTGGAGCGCGCAGGGATATTGGTTATGGCGTATTAAGAAAATCATAGATCAAAGCTTTGTAAAAAAATATAACCAGCTACCCTCTATGCCACAAACAGAACCTCAGTTTAATCAGGATTTAGCAGATAAAGATGCATTAGCAGAATTATCAACACTGGCGATGCGTTGTGGAGGCTGTGGTGCAAAAGTAGGAAGCACGGTGCTGACACGAGTCATGCAAAAACTTCCAATAACATCACGTGATGATATTTTGGTTGGCAGAGAAAGTGCTGATGATAGTGCCATGATAATGGTGCCGCCAGGTAAAGCACTCGTACAAAGTGTAGATTACTTTCGAGCATTTATTGATGACCCTTATTTATTTGGAGCGATAGCAGCCAATCATGCATTAGGTGATGTATTTGCCATGGGGGCTGAGGCACAGTCAGTATTGGCTATCGCTACTATTCCGTATGGTCGAGAGAGAGTGGTAGAGCAGACCTTATATGAAATATTAGCTGGTGCATGTAAAACTCTCCAACCGACAGGAGCAGCCTTAGTAGGTGGACATTCAGCGGAAGGGTCTGAGCTAGCTTTTGGTTTGACCGTTAATGGAATAGTTTCACCTGATAAAGCGCTACATAAATCGGGCTTAAGCGAGGGTGATGTATTAATTCTCACAAAACCGATAGGAACAGGCACTTTGTTTGCAGCTGATATGCGTTACCGTGCAAAAGGTCGCTGGATCGATAATGCCCTACAAATCATGATGCAATCTAATCAGCTGGCCGTCCCATTATTGCATCGCTATCAAGTGCGCGCATGCACAGATGTGACTGGATTTGGACTATTAGGCCATTTAGTAGAAATGACTAAAGCCTCTCAAGTGAATGCGGAAGTATCGTTAGAAAAATTACCGATATTATCTGGTGCTCGCGACACAGTAGCACGCGGTATACTGTCCTCGTTACAACCACAAAATTTGCGTTTAAAGAGAGCAATTTGCAATAATGAGCAAGCGCTGAAGATGCAAGACTACCCATTACTGTTTGATCCACAGACGGCTGGTGGTTTGCTTTTTGGTGTGAGTCAGCAACAGGCGAGTGGATGCATAGCTGAATTGCATGAGTTGGGTTACACGCAGGCAAGTATTATCGGTGTTGTGAAGGCGCTTGATGAATCTGAAGCCCCGATAAAAATTCTTTAGTCTTCTGTGCTAGAAAACTTGAGACTGGTTATAAAAACAAGTCGTATTGAACGAATTCTCAACCATATTCATATAAAGATACAACCTAGATGGGACTAGCATTGAACCGACCACATATCAAAATTATTAGCAAACTCCAAATTCTTGCTGCATATCTTGTTGGTTTAATTAGTGTTAAAAATACCATTCAAAAATCAATTAAAAGTTTTTCATGAAATTTATAGTCGCTATAGGTGCATGCTTATTTTTTCTATCCACTGCACTAGCAGAAAATTTTCATAAGCCTGCTGGTCTTGAACGTGATGTGCAATTTTGGTTGAACGTCTATACTAAGATTACGACACAGCAAGGTTATATACATGACTCAAATAATTTGGGAGTTGTATATCAGAAAGTAGAGCTTGATCAATCTAGAAAAGCCAATCGGCGCATGATCAAAGATACAAAAAAATATTATTCAGATATTCTTAAAACTCTTGCCGGTGGGAAACGAACTAATCTAAGTCCATCAGAGCGTGAAGTTTTATCATTGTGGGGTGGGGTGAATGTTAGCAATGAAGAATTACGACTGGCGGCTGATAGCTTAAGATTTCAACTCGGTCAATCGAATCGATTTCGTGAAGGTTTGATACGTGCAGGTGAATGGCGACCGTATATAGAGAAAACTTTCCAAGATTTTAATTTGCCTTCTGAGTTAACAATACTGCCTCACGTAGAGTCTTCTTTTAATCCACGCGCATACTCACATGTGGGTGCGGCAGGATTATGGCAATTTATTCGCTCAACAGGACGTCGCTATATGCAGATTGACTATGTGGTTGATGAGCGTATGGATCCCTTTGCAGCGACTGTTGCAGCAGCAAAATTACTTCAACATAACTACAGTCTAACAGAGAGTTGGCCGCTAGCCTTGACCGCCTATAATCACGGTGTGGCTAGTATGCGTAAAGCTATCAAGACCCTTGGTACGCGTGATATTGAGATTATTGCACGTCAATATAAGGGCAGGGCTTTCGGCTTTGCTTCACGTAACTTTTACGTGGCTTTTCTTGCAGCTTTAGAAGTTGATCAAAATCCAAAAAAATATTTTTCTAATGTTTTTCCAACCAAGCCCTACATATATGAGTTGATAACACTTCAAGATTACATAAAAATTGAAGATATTGCTGCAGCATTAGGTGTTTCTAGTAAAGTTCTGAAACAACACAATCGCTCATTATTGGCATCTATTTGGAATGGTAATAAACGCGTACCTCGAGGTTATACTCTAAGAGTTCCGAAAAATTTATTAACAGCACCAGTCGATCAGTTATTCGCTTATATACCCAGCCATCAAATACATGATGAGCAAACCCCTGACTTGTTTCATACCGTCGTGCGTGGCGATACCATTTCAGAAATTGCACAACGCTATGGATATAGAGTGAGTGAAGTTCTTGCGGCTAATGCTATGCGCAGCGGTCACTATATTAGAATAGGGCAAAAGCTCAGATTGCCAGTAGCTGATCAAAAGATAGTGATAGACACTGTAGCAGAAGTTAAACCAGTGCAAGTCGCAAAAAAAGATAATCAAGTCGTGGTCCAAAAAAATCAATCATCTCAGGCGTCAAAGGCACAGATAATTGATAATATTGAGGCTGATAATGTCGTTATAGAGACTAATGATGCAGGGACAATAAAACAAGAGGTCACAATTTCACCGGCACAAATAGATATCCAAGAGCTTCAGAGTTTGCTATCTGACCCCGCTGATTACAGCGTGGATAGTAACAACATGATAGAAGTTCAAGCTGAAGAAACTCTGGGTCATTATGCTGAATGGCTGGACTTGCGAGCCAGTCGTTTGCGACAGATTAATGATATGAGATTTGGAACGCCAGTATTGGTTGGTAGAAAAATCAAATTAGAGTTTTCACGTGTTAACAAGCAAGACTTTGAACTTCGTCGAGTCAATTATCAAAGGCAGTATCAAGGACAATACTTTCTAGATCACAGGATAGATAGTGTCTACACACATTCTATTAAACGTGGTGAGTCGTTATGGCACCTAGCAGCTAAGAAATTTAAAGTCCCTATGTGGTTGTTGCGTCAACATAATCCTGATGTGAATTTTTCACGCATACGCCCAGGTATGAAGATTACTGTACCTGTCATCAAACAGGCTATTTAACGTCAAAATGATGGTTTTTAATCTTTCTATTCTTTGTCTTTTAGAACGCTAGCTGTTGACGATGAGGCGTATCGCTTGTACTTGAAACTCTGATTTGTCGATCAATGTCTCACAGGTGTCTATGCATTCCTCTAAATAACTAATTTCATCGTCACGAATAGTTTTATTTCTCTTTTGCAGAGCTTTTAAGCGAGTTAACTCATGGCCTAAGTCAGCTTGCATTTTGTCATGCGCTTGCTGTTTAATATTTATGAGTTCTTGATTAACAATTTGTTGGGCTGACTTGAGTAGCTCACCTGTTAATGCTTTAGTTTTATTGACTATCGCAATCGCAGTTTTCTTGGGTAAAGATTTGCATATGGGATTGAGAATATCAAAACCAATTGCTTGGCTGTAGTTATTACCTTTGTTGTCGAGTAAACAACGTGTTGGTGTAATTGGTAGATAACGAGATAACTGAAGTTTTTTATCGGCGATAACATTCACGCTATACCAGACTTCGATTAATAAACTACCTTTTTCTAGTGCGCCGGTTGAAATGGTAGCTACAGCGGTATTGCCAAATTCGCTATTGATAATCATGTCTAATGATTCTGTCACCATGGGGTGCTCCCATGTCACGAATTCCATATCTTCACGTGATAATGCTTTTTCACGATCATAAGTAATTGTTGTACCGTCCTCTTTAAGGCCGGGTAAGTCACCCTGCATATGTTCACTGGGTTTGATGATATAGGCATGCTCAGAATGAAATTCAGAGTGAATGCCAAGTTGATCAAACACTTTTTCCATATGACTGTTAAGTGCATCTACGTGTGTTTGTTGCTGTATTTGTGTGATGAGGTTGTCGGCATCCTCAGCATCAAAAGAATTGAGTTCAATCAGACGATCACGGCCATGCTGTAATTTTTCAACACAATCTTGACTATACTCATAGGTATCTTTAACAAGCATATCTAGATGTGATTTATCTATTTTATCTGTCTCTATAAGCTCATCTAATCTGTGACAAAATTCCATATAAATCTGATGCCCCGCAGAACAGCTTTGAGTGAATAAATTAATGCCTTCATGTAGCCAATGAAAGACTATTTCTTGTGCTGTATTATTGAGGTAAGGGATATGAATTTGTATGTCATGTTTTTGTCCGATACGATCTAGGCGTCCAATTCTCTGTTCGATTAAATCTGGATTAGTACTTAAATCGAACAAGACTAAATGTCTAGCAAATTGAAAGTTTCTTCCTTCACTGCCAATTTCTGAACATATCATTACCTGCGCACCCATATCACTGTAGTCATCACCTATCTGTGAACCTTCTGCAAAATATGCAGCAGCACGATCGCGTTCGATAATACTCATGTCTTCATAAAAAGAGGTACTTCTTATACCTATACGAAGATTTAAATAATTATCTAACTGAATAGCTGTTTGTGCGTGATGGCAGATGACTAACACTTTTTCAGGTTTTAATGTCTGTAAATGACTTACGAGCCATGCCACTCTGGGATCAGATTCAATCCAAATATCAGGATCAATAAAATTTTCTGGGTAGAGTGATCGAGTATGATCAGAATATTCTAATGGGCATTCTAATGGATATGCATGAGCTTGCCTTTGTGGGAAATTAGCAATGGTCGCGCGTGTGTTGCGAAAATAAACGCGACCAGTTCCGTGTTGATCTAGTAACTGCGGGATAATATTGGCTTTGTTACTAGTATCTATAACAGCCAGCAGCGCATTCAAAGCTACATTTTCTTGTGTTGCTTGACCGGCTTGAAGTTGATCAAGATATTTGTTCAATAGTTGATAGTTTTGTTGCTCATGTAGGTAGGTATCAAAGTCGTGAAAACGTGCGGGATCGAGTAGCTTTAGCCTAGCAAAGTGGCTCTCAACCCCAATTTGTTCTGGTGTGGCTGTCAGTAATAATAAGCTTTGACTGACATATGAAAGTTTTTCAACTAACTGATATTCAATGCTGACGGCATCTTGAGACCAAGCTAAATGATGAGCTTCATCAACAATCAACATATCCCATTCAGTCGTACATGCAAAATCTGCAATTTCAGGATTTTCAGTTAATAAGCTAATCGGGCATAGTATCAATTGATCTTCTTCTAGTGGGTTACTGATATTTTCTTCGAGCAGTGTAAGCACTCGTTCCACATCATATATTGAAAACTTTAAATTGAATCGTCTCAACATTTCAACCAGCCATTGATGAATAAGACTGTCTGGAACAATGATCAGTACGCGTTGAGTCTGTTCCGTTATGATTTGATAATGCAATATCATGCCCGCTTCGATGGTCTTGCCTAAACCTACTTCATCGGCGAGTAGCACCCGTGGCGCATGGCGTCTTGCGATCTTGTTAGCGATATATAGCTGGTGCGGGAGTAGACTGCTTCGTGAGCCAAGTAACCCTTTGATTTTAGATTGCTGGAGTCTGTCGATATGCTTGAGAGTTTCAATTCTCAGGGTAAGATTTTTATTCTTATCCAGTTGTCCACTATATAGGCGTTGTTCTGGTGTGGTGAAATGTACGAAACTGCTGACATCGATTTCATGAAGTGAATGAATTTGTCCATCCTCATCAACACCCGTGTAGATATAGAGTGATTCTTGCTCTTCATACTGCTGAATTGTGATAGTGAGATCTTGATCATTACTTATGATGTCCCCTTCAGAGTATATTATGCGGCTCAATGGTGCAGTATCGATAGCATAGATACGGCTTTCACCAACGGCAGGGAACATGATTTTTACACGGCGACTTTTTGCTTCCGTGACTATACCTAATCCTAACTGGGTTTCAGAATGACTAATCCAGCGCTGTCCAATATTAAATTCCATTTTCTACTTGGGGTGTGAAAAAGAGGCGCTAGTATAACTGAAAATACGATCAATGAACTCAGCAATACTAGCTTTGTTTGATCAGTAAGTTTTCTTGTTTTAAGCCTTCAATCAATAGTTTCTTAGCGCTTAAATCACTGAGGTTTTGTTGGCCATATTGCTCATATAAAGACCATCTTAGTGAGCATGCTAATGCATAGGCACCTACACGTTGATAATAACTAAGCTGATCTTGATAGAAAGGCAATTGATCCAGAAAATTATCATCATTATTTAAAGAGTTCACAAAATCTTGTTGGAGATTATCAATAGCGGTCTTGAGAGACGAGTTTTGCATCCAATTATCACAGGGGCGTAAAGACCAAGTTTTATCATCATTGAGCTCACAACGAGCGAAGAATTCTCCATATGGCTGATTTTTCCAAGCCTGTGGTTCTATTAGGCTAAGTTGCCATGAGCCTTGTTTGAGATACAAGTAATAATCCACACCTGTGACAGGCTTGAAGCTATAGTTGGCGACATAAATTAATGATGACGTAAAATAGTCTGCTAATATTTGACTGTAATCTTTAGCTTTAACTTCAATATTACGTTCAGCCTGCAAGTCGACTAATATACCTACGACGCCTTTACCTTGTGGATTAGGTGCTGTGATAACTTTAGACATAATACATTTCTGTTTGAGTGGAGGGGCCTAAGTCAACAATATCAGCTCGGTTATTCTTTTTCAGGTAAGCAATTAAAATCTTATATGTATCCAGATCAAAGGAAACGTTGTGGTCTGAATCAACCGCTAATGATTCCATATCAGATAGATCATTAGCCGTGCCTAAGTAACACCAGTTATCAAATACATGTATGTCGGTTTGTTGTCGGTCTTGGCTATGTTCACGTATACCAATCTTGCCAGAGTAGGGCCAAGTTTTATTGCGTATAGGCTGCAAGGCAGTCAGTAGTCTTAAATGATGCTGTGCTGCATCTTCATTTCCCACGCATGCTCCTTTGCATTGTTTCAGTTGATAAGCAAAGCAAGCCCCCGAGCCTGATTCTAAGCCTAATTGTTTGAGGCAAAGTTGATGCTTTTTTGCTAGATTTAGGAGTGAGTCTTTGGCTGCTTTTCGCGTTCTGAATAAACCAAAATGCTGATGTATCTTGCTTGCATCGAGCGCCTCTGAAGTAATGATGCTGGGAACATCAATTTGTTCACTACACTCAATCGTGGTGAGTTTGTCATAGCGCCGTAATCGATAATTAAAGCGTGGCAGTTTCTCTTTAATCAACAATGATTCTTTGATCAGTGCACCCAACTCACCGCATGTCTGTATGTGCTCTATACTGGCGATATTTTGACTTATTTTCATTTCTTTGGCAGAACTGTGGTCACTGGAAAAGTGTGATAAGACTCGTTCTTTGAGATTAATGCTTTTGCCTATGTAAAGCGGCATATTATCTTGGTCATAAAACAAATAAACACCGGCTGACTCAGGCAGATTGTCAATGTCTTGTTCACAAATATTAGCGGGTAGGCTGGGTCTCCTCAGCTGTTGTTTGATAGCGGATTCGACTTCATCAGTATCATGTCGGCGTTCCAGAGTATCTAAAAAATCATACAAGACACGCGCATCACTCAGTGCTCTATGACGAGCCTCACAGGCAATATTGAAGCGTTGCATGATGCTATCTAAATTATGCCGGCGATAGCGGGGGAATAGTTTCCTTGACAACTTAACAGTGCATAACACAGGAGCTCTAAAAGTGACATCACAGCGCTTAAATTCGTTCTTGATAAAGCCATAGTCAAAACGCGCATTATGAGCGACAAATATGCAATCAGCTAAATGTTCATAAACTTCTTGGTAGATATCAGCAAAAGTAGGTTGGGTATCTACCATGTCATTCGTAATACCAGTAAGACGTTGGATGTGAGCTGGTATATGTCTTTGAGGATTCACCAGCACGCTCCACTCAGTGTCGGGCTCTCCTTCACGAACTGTGATGATGGCGATCTCAGTTATCCTATCGCGTGTAGCACGACCGCCTGTAGTCTCAACATCTACAAAGGCTAAGTTTTTACTGAACATAAGTTGTTATGGTTTGAGGTGTTAATTGTTTAAAGCTGTGTTCATGGCTTTAATCAGGTCCTCATCATAAGGACGTGTGCGTGGGCCGAATGAGCTGATTAGATTGCCATCGCGTCCTATCAAATATTTATGGAAGTTCCACTTCGGATAGGTGCCGGATTCAGTCTTGAGTGCTTGGAACATAGGATGTGCTTGGTCTCCTTTGACATGAGTTTTCTCAAACATGGGAAACTCTACACCATAAGTCAGGCGGCAGAAGTTCTGTATTTCGTTTTCAGTCCCAGGCTCTTGTCCGAAAAAATCATTCGATGGAAAGCCAAGAACCACTAAACCCTGTTCAGAATATTGTGAATAAAGCTTTTCTAAGCCAGCATATTGTTTAGTCAACCCACATTTTGAGGCTGTGTTGACCACCAATACCACCTTATCTCGATACTCATGGCATAGATTGATATTTGTATCGTCCGCTAGTTGTCTAAATGTGTGGTCAAGTAAGGTGTTTTCACAAGCAAAACTGTGCGTCATGCTCAAGCAGAGAAGAAATAATGCTGTTGTTGATGGGAATATTCGTTTCATTAGAGCTCCTATGATGCAGTTATAGGCTGATGATGCCGTGCACACTCAGATGTACATGTATTAAATCTGTATCTTAAGGGATTCGAAGACGCTATGATAGGCTTCTCAGTTAAACCATCAGGTTGTGCACAGGTTTTATTGGGCACATAAAGATTTTGCACATGTTTGCCCATGTGCAAGGTGTGGACTGCTAATGACTGAGGAGGTATGGTGGCTGTACATGAAAGAAAACAACTGACTACAACAATAGGACATCTCGTGAGCGCTGAAGGAATTTTAATAGTTTTAGCCATTTTGTTTGTCATTGCGTGCGCAATTGACTTGCTCAACGTACTCAAGAGCAGTTATTCGCACAACAACAACCTGATGAGCCCTCAACTGGTTCAAATTCGGGGATCAAACAGCATTGAAACAGCTAGTGCCACAAATACAGTTCGTCTTTGAACTTAATAGAAACTCACCACTATGGAGCACCTAGTCATGAAGAACGTTTGTAATAGTTTTGCATGTACAGCATCTAGCGAAGCCACCATATTGTCACTCGCACTATGCGCTAACTTTTTCATTGTAATAGCAGTTTTTTAGATCGTTTTACTCTCCTCTAACCTGGCAACAGGTCTTTTATCCCCGCCTCGGCGGGGAATTTTTAAAACTAGGAATATAAAAATGAACACTAAACAATTCTGTCTTTCATTCCACGCTCTAGCACAATTGTTCAAAGTGATTGGTGACGCTCTTCAGTCTCAATATGAAGAATCATCAAAACGTTAAGGTCTGCTGAACTGTTGCAGCTTCATGCTGCATGGTCTTCGCTATTCGTGAAATATTTTTCTGAAAGTAATATTGATACGTTCATCTGGGACAATTTTACTTTTAGGGAGGCAGTGCTTCCAACGATGTTGAGTCATACCTGACATCACCAAAAGGCTTCCGTGTTTCAATATTACATCCACACATTTTGTGCCATCACGATGATGTTTAAATTTAAACTTCCTCTCTGCACCAAGGCTAAGTGACGCAATGATTGGCTGTTGTCCCAATGATCGCTCATTGTCTTGATGCCAGCCCATAGAATCCTGTCCATCTCTATACAAATTTAGTAAGGCTGAATTGAAGCTAGTTTGTGTTGCAGATTCGATTTTTTGTTTGAGCGAAGTAAGAATTGTCGTCCATTCCAAAGGCACTAACGTGATGCCAGAGTAGGTATATTCTTTGTCTCCATGCCACGCCATTAACCGTGGTTGATTGACTCGTTTGCCAAATAGGATTATGTCTCGCTGTTCCCACTGAGTATTTGTACGCAATTGCTGTTGCAGATGCGTTGCTACTGAATGAGTGAGAAAATTTTCTAATAAGTATGCCTCACCATCACATGGCAATAGGTTGTGAGGTTTAAATATATTTTTCTGCATAGGTGCGAGTGTAATGGGGCATAGAGCTAACTATTATTGATTTTCTAGCATTATCAGAAATCTATGGTAGCGAGCAGCTCGATGATGTGAGCTGGGTAACTGCCATCACTGTGTATCAATTGAATTCCAAAATATTTCACTATCAGACACAATTGTTGATATTTTTTCAGGCGTCATCTTATCAAGTGTTCGATAGCTCATGCCTAAGCGATGATTTTTTTGTAATTGTTTGCGATTCTTAATCATGAAATTCCAATACAAGTAATTGAAAGGGCAGGCATCTGGGCCATTTTTCTTACTGACTTTGTAGCTACAGTTTTTACAGTAATTGGACATTTTATTGATATAAGCGCCACTTGCGGCATAAGGTTTACTTGCGAGTAAGCCGCCATCTGCATGCAAAACCATACCATTTACATTGGGCAATTCTACCCACTCATAAGCATCTGCATAAACGGCTAAGTACCATTCATTGACATGGTCTGGGTGTATTCCGGTGAGCAAGGTAAAATTACCCAACACCATTAAGCGTTGTATGTGGTGTGCATAGGCATTCTGCTTAGTTTCAGTAATACACTGTTTAAGGCAATTGAGTTCAGTCTCTGCACTCCAAAAAAAACTAGGTAATTTGTTATGCGCATCTAGATGATTAAGATGTTTATATTCAGGGCCAGAATTCCAGTAAACGCCTCTGATATATTCTCTCCAGCCCAGTACTTGGCGGATGAATCCTTCTACGGCGTTAATTGGTGCATTATGTTGGTAATAGGCTTGTTCCACCGCTTGTAGAACCTCTAACGGTAGTAACAAGCCTATATTTAAATACATGCCGATATGCGAGTGATACAGCCAGGGTTCGCCCTCCAACATAGCATCTTGATAATCCCCAAAGCTAATGAGCCTCTGCTGTATGAATTGATTGAGTACAGCTAACGCTTGAGGTCGAGTCACAGCAAATTCAAAAGGTGATAGATCTCCGAAATGTTGACTAAATTCTTGTTCCACCATGTCTATCACATTGGTTGTTATGACATCATTAGGTGTTAGATATGGGCTGGGTATATCCAAATGTTGTTTTGGTGTCTTACGATTTTCAGCATCATAATTCCAGCGTCCACCGACCGGGTCAGGGCCATCCATTAACACATCATGGCTAGTTCGCATCATGCGATAAAAATTTTCCATGCGTAATGACTTTTTGCCCGCAGCCCATTTATCAAATTCTTCATGTGTGCACAGAAATCTGTCATCACACCGTATCTCTAATGTGAGGTTTGAGCTGTTGGCAAGATCTTGAACGATGGCATGAACTCGATGTTCACTGGGCTCTGTTAGGACGATATTTTTGATGCTATGCCGCTCACAGGCACGCAGAATTTCTTTTTTGAAATCACCTTGATTATGTTGATCTTGATACTCAACATAATCAACTTGATAGCCTTGTTGAATAAGATCCTGTGCGAAGTGACGCATTGCACTGAAAATGAGAACTAATTTTTTCTTGTGATGGGGAACAACATTCGCCTCAGCGTTGACCTCACACATAAGGATGACATCATTCTTGGCATCACAGTCACGCAGTGCACTGATAGCAAGGTTTAATTGATCTCCAAAGATGACCCTGAGCGTGGCCATGATATTAGCGCGTTCTTTGCATGCTGGATCTGAAACGACCCACTTCATAACCACGGGCGGCGATATGTTTGGTTTTTCTTCCACGCACCCTGACACGCCACATTTTGAAAGAGGATGGTTTCATGTGTTCACGCATCAGACTCCTGACCTGATTCTCTTTGAGTCCGAATTGATAATAAATAGCTTCAAATGGAGTTCGATCTTCCCAGGCCATCTCAATAATTCTGTCTAAATCATCTTTTTTTATCGACATAATCGTACTTAGTAGTTTGATTGAGGACGTTGACAGAATAGAATGAGATGAACAAATTTCTGTAATGTATGGAATCTTATGCCTAAAGGTATTGATAAAGAGAATCTACCCACTAAAATTTGTATTGTCTGTGGGAGGCCATTTGCTTGGCGAAAAAAATGGCAAAATTGCTGGGATGAGGTTAAATATTGTTCAAGAGCCTGTCGCGGGCAACGCTGCGCAACTCGTCTGAAATCACAGTAAATTATCATCTTTTAGACGCCAACAGAGCTCTAATATAGATACTTCCAAACCAGCGGGCCGTGTCTATTCACTCAAACAAGAGTTAAGACCTTGCTGCAAATGTGGAATTTTCCATTACCTCTTAAAAGCCCCCAACTAACTGATGGTTGGTGTAAAATAGTCCAACACTTAACGCATTCTCGTCCATC
The DNA here is from genome assembly GCA_965658595.1 of Gammaproteobacteria bacterium. Classification (GTDB taxonomy): domain Bacteria; phylum Pseudomonadota; class Gammaproteobacteria; order UBA4575; family UBA4575; genus UBA1858. The sequence goes on from CBFHSW010000076.1 coordinate 14,435, forward strand.
GTATTATGGATATCTTGGACTTTGAGTTTGAACACATAGGAAAACGTTATAACGCTCCACATGAAAACTCGCTATAACCCCATCATTAATCCGGACAATCCTGATTGGCCTCAGGTAATTGTATTTGAGGCAGAAAATGCCCAGCAAGCCCGGTTACCTCCTGTGAGAATATTTCTTGGTACTGAATACGCGCAGCGAAAAGCTCAACGTGTATTTATGTATTCCGTTGAAAAGTTTCGCAATCCAGCACGCCGATATGAAATATATTGTATGGATGATTTAGCCGGGTTTGATAACAGGCGCTGGCGAACAGGCTTCACTTTATACCGATTTGCTATTCCTGAATTTGCAGGCTTTCAAGGTAAAGCGATTTATAACGATGTTGATCAAATTTATCTTGCTGATCCAGGTGAATTATTTGATAGTGAAATGGGTACAGCCGGTTACATGTCAGTGGCTCGCAACGACACCTCAGTAATGCTAATAGATTGTGCCAAGATGGGCAGTCTTTGGAATATTCAGCAGGCCGCTAGCAAGACCAAGAAACAACTTCATGATTGTGTACTAGAAGACGAAAGTTTATGGGCTGCTTGCGACGGTGGTTGGAACACGCGTGATTGTGAACACCCGCTAGAACAGATTAAGTGCTTACACTATACCGCTTTGCATACTCAGCCTTGGCGACCAACCCCTGAGCAGTATTCTTATCATCACCATACTTTGGCCTATTTGTGGGAAGATCTAGAGTGTGAATTGGATGCGTTAGAAGAAGATCATGACAATTCATATCAAAACTTTGCACCAGTGATCTGGGCCTTAACAACGCATAGACGGGGTGATAATAGCCAAATCTTGAATTTGGCTGCTCAACTTTCAGATCAGGTGATTGAAAAAAGTTTAAGTTTTAATGTTAGCAATCATATTCCAAATTATTTGCGTGGTAGTACATTGCTAGGGCTCAAATCAAAAGAAATTTTAAATTCACCTTGGCCTGATATTGTCATATCTGCGGGACGCCGGTCTGCGCCGGTAGCACGTTGGATAAAATCTCAATCTCCTAACACGCGGTTAATTCACATTGGTAGACCCTGGTGTGGTTTAAGTCACTTTGACCTAGTTGTGACAACGCCACAATACCAAATACCTTTGCGTGAAAATGTGTACATCAATAGCTTAACTCTAAATCAATTGGTATTTGAATCAGGTGATAATATTTCAGAGAGTGAGGTTGTCACGCAAATTGGCATGTCCCAGCCCTATCTGACAGTAGTATTAGGAGGGCATAGTCGTCCTTATAAAATGACGCCATCGTACTTAAGTGAGATGGCGCAGATGATTAATAGTTTTGCACGCTTGCGTAATTTCTCGGTATTAATTACCACTAGTCCTCGCACACCCAGTTATGCATTGGAGTGTTTTGCGTCTCAACTAGATGTGCCTTATCAATGTCATGTCTGGAGTGCGGATTCAAAAAACCCCTATACAGATTTTGCTCGCTTAGCACAGGCTATAGTGGTCACAGGTGATAGTGCTTCAATGGTGTCTGAATTATGTAAGCTCGGTAAGCCTGTTTATGTTCGCAAGCTTCCACGTTATTTTGACATTATTATGGATACTATTTCCGGATTACGAAATTTTTGTCGCTTCCCACTAGGGCGGGGTAACTATAGAGGCATGCCTAAGCAACAAAACATATTGAGTCGTTTATTCGATAAAGCCGTAGAATATGGTTTTATCACTTCAATCAGAGATTTAGACTTGTTTTTAAATAATTTACACAATAGGGGTTACATAAAGTAAGTGGAAGATGCAGAATCATCTGAGA
>CBFHSW010000077.1:0-13695 GCA_965658595.1 Gammaproteobacteria bacterium
AAAAGTGTTGCATGTAAATAACATAATATATTTTTTTAAAAGTAAAATGATAATGACGCTGAATAGGTGCTCAAGTCTTATATGTGCAATCTTTATTGCTGAAAAAACATTAAGACATCAACACAGAATGAATCAAGATGCATTAAATTTTCAATCTTATATATCTAGATTTATCGAATGGTGCAATCATGCATTGTGATGAGTACTGGATGCGGCAAGCTATGCTAGTGGCTCAACAAGCTCAAGCCAGAGGTGAAGTACCAGTTGGAGCGATCATAGTGAGGGACAATAAATGTCTTGCTCAGTCTGGAAATCAAAGTATCATCGATCATGATCCTACTGCTCATGCTGAGATCTCTGCCATTCGATCAGCAGCAAAGCAGATTAATAATTATCGCCTATTGGGAACAACTCTGTATGTAACATTAGAGCCTTGCATGATGTGTGCAGGTGCGATGTTGCATGCACGCATTCAACGTCTAGTATTTGGCGCTTATGATCATAGAACAGGCGTGGCAGGTGGATGTTTTGACTGGTTGCTGGACGAAAAGCACTTGCATAAGATAACTATAACGGGTGGTGTGATGAAGAATGAGTGCGCTCAGATGTTGCAAGATTTTTTCAAGGCTAAACGTTAGCGTGTCAATTGCTCTCGACTCACACTATTTTCAGCTTGTTACTGGTTTGATAAAAACAGTTAATTGAATAGATTAAAAAAATAATCATCACGCTGTTCTGGAAATTCCCACAGCATTAAATCGTAATAGTTACGGATATTGCGAACATATTTTACTGGTTCATGACCGCGTGCATAACCATGTTTGGTTTTTTTGTAGTGCTTTTCAATAGCAAGCAAGGGTAATGATTCTCTTACGTCTTTCCACAGGTCTGGGTTTTTTCCTGTGCGCTGTGTGATTACACGGGCGTCTTCTAAATGACCATAACCAATATTGTAGGCCGCTAGTGCAAACCAAGTTTTGTCAGGCTCTTGTATTCTGGAAGGGATCTTTTTTGTCATATTTAAAAAATATTGAGCTCCACCTATCATGCTTTGATAGGGATCAAGTCGATCACTGATATTTAGTTGTGATGCTGTGGATTGTGTAAGCATCATCAATCCACGTACCCCTGTTGGTGAGGTCGCTGTAGGGTCCCAATGTGATTCTTGATAACTTACAGCTGCTAAAAATCTCCAATCTACATCTACTTCCTCAGCGACTTGTTTAAAGAGCGGAATTAACTTATCTAAACGTTGCTCGATATGTTTGCGAAATGTATGTGCATCCGCATAAGTAAAAGAGGGTACATGTGTGTAATGCTTCTCATCTAGGCGCTTCAGTAAACCATTATTTTTGGAGTGATCTAGAAATTCATTAATGGCATTAAGCAGACTTTCATCAGATGATTTTGTGATTGCCCATGCGAGTTTTTTGGTGTCGCTGATACTCATGCCACGGCGTAAGCGTGGGTAGAACCGATTGTTGAACTCGTAATCGATAGAATCAGCAATCACAACCTCAAACTCACCTTGACTGACTGATTCAAATAAATAGTTGATGTCTACATTTTCATGACTAGTCCAGGTTAAAAAATCATATTCGTTGGCTAATTCTAGCAATGATTCCTCATGGCTACTTTCTGCAATGAGATGTAAATCTTGTTTGGCTAAATCTTCGATACTTCTCGGTTTTTTATTGCCTGCACGGTATACGGTGATTTCTTCTATATCATGGTAGCTATCAGAAAATGTAACCAGAGATTGTCGGGCAGATGTAATGGTGATACCTGCGGCGGCAATATCAGCTTTGTTGGATATGATGCTTGGTAAGATATTGGAAAAGTCATGCTCAACAATAATTTCAAGTTTGACGCCGATATGATCGGCAAACTCTCTGACCATGTCATATTCAAAGCCTGTTGCGCCGGTAGGACCGATGTAATAGGTGCTAGGAGTATTGCGTGTGATTACCTTGAGTATTCCTCGTTCTTGAATACGTTCAAGACTAGACAGATGACTATCGCAGCTTTCGAGGGCAATGATAGATAGTATTATTATCATACCAACGACAATCACACATAGCCTGAGTAGGTGTTTATTGAGCATAAAGTCTGACTGGGTATTGACGTGTTTGATGAATTGATCGCATGGTTCGAGTAATCCTCATTTCTCCCGATGTCGTTGAGTATCTCTCATTGTGATGACTATGAGAAATAGCGCTTGGTTCAAATTCTGGTTAGGCACTAATATGATTAGCTGCACAAGTATAGCTAAATAGAGTCTGTGATGGGTGACATCAAGTCATACTCAAAAGATCAATTTATGGCTCTTTTTAAATAATGTGAGGTCATTAGGAACTGATTACATGACACGCTTAATGGAAGAATCAATAGTTAAATATCATCACTTACTGTCGATTAAAATGCTATATTTTGAGCCTAAATATTAACCTATAGACCACTTAACTATGTCAAATAAAGATAAAAACCAATCGTCAGCAAAGGTTGAACTGGGGGATATATTGGTTGCTTATCTAGAGCAATTGGGTGTGGAAATAGAGATGGATTGGTTTGCCCATATGAACTTTAATATGCATGCTAATTATGCTTACCAAAATTCTCAAGATGAAAATTTTGATGGCAATTCTGGTAATGCACCTAGTCATCAATTCTATGCTCGTTTTGATTGGGATTTTCATGATAATTGGACACTGACTCCTTCTGTGAATTTTGTTATCGATCGTAAGAGGCCAGCTAATGATGCGGGCAGTGAATTAGATGATTATGCAGTGGTTGATTTGACTCTAAGCAGTCATCCTTTTGATAGTCGGTTAGAGTTTGCACTAGGTGTGAGAAATCTTTTTGATGAAACACTTCAGGAGCCTACGGACGCTAGTTTTAATATCTCCAATGACCTTCCCTTGGCAGGAAGGAATATCTTTGCAGAACTAAGATTTGATTTTGATCGATAGAGTTTTTACTCAGACAAATTCATCCAAGTGCTTAAATCAATCATAACTAGAAAAATATCCATTAGTGCTTTGCTAATGGTGCTATGTTTTCAGGCGTATGCCGATGTATTAATTGATGACGCAAATATCGGGGTGATAATACCTGAAGTGAGAAAACCATATAAAATAATTTTTGATGATATTAACAAAGGTTTGGAGGATGCTCTCACTAAGAGGCCCAAGCTATATTATATAAATGCAAACACTAAACGCTCTGACATTCAGACTTGGATGATAGAGTCACAGATCAACTCTGTCATTTCATTAGGACAAGCTTCTATAAAGTTAATGCAAGACATACCGTCGCAGGTGAATGTTGTTTCAGGTGCATTACTGACAATGCCTGCACAGGGTAAATTCAATCAAGGTGTGGCGTTGACACCAAATCCAAAAGATCTCTTTTATACTTTAAAAACGTTAAAGACAAAAATTAAACGAGTTGCTGTTGTCTACAATCCTAATAAATATCAATGGTTGATAGATCTAGCGAAATCTCAAGTCTCTGCGCATGGCATAGAGTTATTAGCCTATCAAGCTACAAATATCAAAGAGTCGGTAAAAATACATGCAAGATTATTATCGAATGATGATAATGAGTCATTAGCATTATGGTTACTACAAGATAGATCAACGGTTGATAATAAAGTGGTGTTGCCCTTTTTATTAGAGAAAACTTGGCAAAAATCTATGGTTATTTTTTCTAGCTCGTTGGGACATGTTAAGAAAGGTGCGTTGTTCTGCATGTATCCAAACAATCATGCTCATGGGAGACAACTTGGTGAATTGTTAATAGATAATATTCGTGACGGTAACTCTAAAAGCTCAAGATTAGCTCCCACTCGTGATGCCCTGGCAGCAATTAACACAAGAACTGCAGAACACTTGGGCATTAAGTTATCAAATTCTGACTTGAAAGACTTTGATGTTGTTTTTCCAATGCCAAATTAAGTTATGAAAAATTTTCTTAGAAAAATAAAACAACTGATGACAGTCCAGGATTTTAAGAAGCAACTGGTAGCAGCTATTGCTATCGCGATTATTGTATCTTCTGTATTGTCAACATTAGTCATTACACGACTATCTTCATCTGCCATTAGCGAAAATCTATCTGAAAAAGGTAAGAAAATAACAGAAGTATTTGCCGATCAGACTATCTTAGGTTTATTAGTTGGTGACGCCAGTAATGTCGAAGATGCTGTCCAAGCTATTCTACAATTTCCTGATGTTGCAGGGGTGGGCATCTATGATATTAATCGAATGGCACTACTTGAGCGTAGCTTAACGACTAGTATTTCTAATCTTGGGTCTCTGCCGACTAATGCCGAATTGATCTCACAAACATCTGACGCGTGGCACTTTTTTGCACCCGTGTTTTACACTCAAGAGTCTGAGGATGATTTTTATATAGAAGAGTCTATACCTGAACTTCTAGGTTACGTTGTGGTTGAGATGCATAAGTCAAGTTTGAATAATTTGGTGGAGGGTATTCGTAACGCCAACATAATCATTACATTATTACTTGCCATGGTGTTGATGTTGGTGCTGTTGTCTGTCACTCAAAGGATCACAAAACCTATTAAGCAATTAATGAATTTGATGGGTAGGGCTCAGCAAGGTGAACGCAAAGTTCGCGCTGAATTGTTTGGGCCACGAGATGTTCGTCAGATGGAGGCAGCTTTCAATACTATGATCATTGCGCTAGAAGATCGTGAGAGGGAACTGTTATCTACACGTGATAAAGCATTAGAGTCAGCTAAAGTGAAAGGTGAATTTGCAGCCAATGTGAGCCATGAATTAAGAACTCCGTTAAATGGAATACTAGGCATGCTTGAACTTTTATCTGGGATGGGTTTGTCTCCTAAGCAGCGTGAGTATATAAATATCGCACGCAGTTCTAGTGATGCTTTGTTGTTATTGATTGATGATATTTTAGACTTTTCTAAAATTGATTCAGGCAAGTTAGAGATTCTCTATGCCGAGTTTAACTTGTATGAGTTGATGGATGACGTTGTGAGTATCATGTCCACTCAAGCTCAAGTTAAAGATATCGACTTAACTTATTCTATCTGTGACCCTGTACCAACTTATGTTAAAGGTGACGTTCGTAGGATACGCCAACTATTGATTAATCTATGTGGCAATGCGATAAAGTTCACTAGTGAGGGCGAGGTTTCAATCAAGGTCTTGTTGACAGATGAAACACAATCAAATTTAAATCTAAGGTTTGAAGTTGAAGATACTGGTATTGGTATTCCTGAATTTGCTTTAGAAAAAATCTTTGATGCCTTTTCACAAGCTGATAACTCAACCACTCGTAAATATGGTGGAACAGGACTAGGTTTGGCTATTTGTCGTCAACTGGTCAATGCTCTAGACGGTGAGATTGGTGTGACTAGCCGTGAGCATCATGGCAGTACTTTTTATTTCACACTGCCTATGCAGTATTCATCAAGCTCTCAACAAAGCACAACTCAGGCTGATTTTGATTCCACACAAGCAAGATGTTTAGTTGTGGATGATAGTGAGCGCGTGCGATCGACAGTGTGCAATATGTTAAAAAACTGGGGTGCGGATGCAGATGCTGTAAGTTCAGGTGATTTGGCATTGAGTGTTCTCAAGCAAGCGACTCAAGATGACAAAGCCTATGATGTGATTATTGTAGATGAGTCCATGCCAAGTATTAATGGGATAGAGCTACTTCGCAAGATTGCAGATGAATCAGAAATTTCACATGTGAAGCGCTTGTTGATGACGAATCAAACTCATACTGAATCATTTCTTGAGCGTTTTACAGCAATTGATGCTTGTTTGCAAAAACCGGTATTACAGTCAAATCTTTATGATCATGTTATTGCATTACTTAAAGGCATGGCGGTTAGGGATGATGTGCGTGATGAATCATTATTAGAGAAAAAATTTATAGCCAATGATATACGTGTATTGGTAGCAGAAGATAATTCGGCTAATCAAGAAGTTGCGATTGGCATGCTGGAACGTTTAGGTTGTAAGGTTGTGATTGCTTATAACGGCATCGAAGTGATCAACTTATTAATGAGGGAACGTTTTGACATGATCTTAATGGATTGCAATATGCCAGAGATGGATGGTTACGAAGCGACTCATGAGATACGCAAACTTAAAGATGCTAATGCCAAAATTCCAATTGTAGCAATGACCGCGAACGTGCAAGAGGGTGATCATCAAAAATGTCTTGATGCGGGTATGGATGACTATCTGTCTAAGCCGCTTAAAATTAAAAATATTCGTATAAAACTAGAGCAGTGGATACCAAATTCAATATCAGAAAAGTTGGATCCCGCTGTAACAAATCAATCCTCTGAAATTTCTGCCATTGATTTAGTAGGGTCATTCAGTATTAAGCGCATCAACGAGCTGAAAGAGAGTGTTGGTGATGTATTTGATGCTATGTTGTCTGCTTTTATGGAAGATATTCAAATCTCTGTGAGGTCATTAGGAGCTGCAATTCATAAAAAAGATTTTGAAGGGATCAAGCATTATACTCACACTATAAAAGGCTCTAGTAAGAATTTTGGTGCCCATGAATTAGTGAATATCACAAGAGAAATAGAGGACATGTGTAAGACGGGTGTGATTAGTTCACCTGATGAGATAGTAAAAAAATTAGAGCAAGAAATGACTTGTGTGGTCACGGGACTTCAAAGTGTAAAAACACGGGTTGCTCATAAAAGTGTTACCTATCCAAAAAAGGATAATACTCAGACTATATTAATTGTAGATGATGATCGCAGTATGCGGCTTGCTTTAGTCAATGTTCTTGATGCTGATGGGTACCAGCTGTATGAGGCAACTAATGGCCATCAAGCTATTAATTTCTGTAAAAATAATATGCCTGATTTAGTTTTACTGGATGCGGTGATGCCAGAAATGAACGGCCTCGAGGCATGTAAAAAAATTCGTCAGCTTAATGATTCAAGTCATGTTCCGATACTTATCATCACAGCTTTGGATGATGAGGAGTCTGTTGAGCACGCCTTTAGAGTGGGGGCGACAGATTATTTATCCAAGCCAGTGCACTTTTCTGTTCTAAGGCAAAGAATCGCAAGACTATTATATGCCTCAAGGGTTGAATAACATGTCAGACAACTTGCATATACTGATTCTTTGACTGGATTGCCTAATCGCACGACTTTCTCTGCACACTTAACAAGTATGCTCGCAAAGTCTTCACAATCTGAAAAGATTGCTATTTTATTCTTGGATTTAAATCGCTTTAAGTTGGTTAACGATACACTGGGTCACAGTGTAGGAGATTTATTATTAAAAGCGGTTGCTGACAGAGTGCAAAGATGTGTTCGAGGTGGAGATATGGTAGCCAGATTAGGTGGCGATGAATTCACTGTCGTGATAGATCGAGTGAAATCACGTGATAGTTTGTCAAGAATTGCCAATACTATATGTGAAACTTTAGATAAGCCATTCTCTTTCGCAGGACAAGAAATCTTTGTGACAACGAGTATAGGTATCTCTATATTCCCAGATGACGGCAAAGATATAGATTCCCTGATGAAGCATGCCGATACCGCAATGTTTAGGGCCAAAGACTATGGGCGTAGCTATATGTTTTATGAGGAGCATATGGAGGCTACCGCTACCCGTAAAATAGAAATCGAGGCGGATTTAAGGCGTTCTGTTGGTCGTGATGAAATAGACGTGTTCTACCAGCCTAAAATCGATGTAAAAACTCGCTCTATGGCCGGTATGGAAGCGCTGGTCAGATGGCAGCATCCTAAGAAAGGCATCATACAGCCCGCTGAGTTTATTCCACTTGCTGAAGAAACGGGTTTCATAAATCAAATAGGGCTATGGGTGATGGTTGGTGCATGCTTGCAGACGCAGAAATGGATGGAGCAGGGTTATGGGGAAAAATCTGTATCAGTGAATTTGTCAGGTATTCAGTTGCAGCATGGCAATATTATCAAACAGGTAGAGCAAGTACTTGCAGAGACCAATATTGCACCACACATGTTAGAGCTGGAAATTACTGAGAGCGCCATCATGAAAGATCCTGAAACTGTCATTGATACACTCATAACTCTTAAGGATATGGGGGTGATGCTATCTGTTGATGATTTTGGCACTGGCTACTCATCATTGAATTATTTGAAACGATTCCCTATAGATACCCTCAAGATTGATGCTTGTTTTGTGCGTGATGTGCAAACTGATTCAGATGATCGTGCGATTATTAAGAGTATTATTGCATTGGCTCGAAACATGGGACTGAAGATAGTGGCAGAGGGTGTTGAAACGCAGGCATAGTATGAGATTCTAGAGAACTTGGGTTGTGATTATATTTAGGGTTATCTGGTTGGTCGCCCGATGTCTGCGAGTGACTTTGAGTAACAATTTATGGGTAGACTGCAACTCTAGTGCTTGTCATTTGACCGCTTGAAGGTAAACAATCTTGAAATACTTCTTCAAAAGCTTGCTAATTCTTGTTTAGTAAGTAGTCTAGAGATGGGCCGTCAGCAAGAGTGTAAATATACAAAAAAGACAGTATAAATAACAACTTATGTTCTATCTCATATAAGTTATGGGAATCCCATAATGGGTATAAAAAAATATTGGAATTCCTTGGTCGCTTAGTGTAATTTACGCATACTACCTTTAAGGTAAACAAGGATGGGTGGAGGAGAAGTCCCCTCAGCTGACACAAAATTAAAATAACGTAAAGTGTCGATATAGCTATCAAATTGCAAGTCATTAACATTACTAAATCATCTAGGTGTATTTTACTGCATCGAGATTTCATGTGTATCGCATGTGATATGCGCGCATGTGTGTAATAGTATGGGTAATTGACAGCAAGCACTTACTGTAATAACAAAATAAAGCCATTAGATAATAATTATGGAAACATTTCCTAGTCTTCTTAAGCAACACGCTACCCAAAGAAGTAATGACACTGCTATTCGCATGAAGCGATACGGAATATGGAACTCATATACCTGGCAGCAAGTTGCTGATGAAGTTGACCAATTAGTTTGCGGATTGATTGCAAATGGGCTTAACGCGGGTGACAAAATCGCAGTTGTAGGTAATAACGTACCTCAACTATATTTCTCTATATTAGCAGCACAAAGCATGGGCGCTATTCCTGTGCCTGTTCATGCGGACTCAACGCCGCAGGAGCTGAATGCATTGCTGAAAGACTGCCAAGCACGTATGGCTGTCTTACAAGATCAGCAGCAAGCAGATGCACTCTTCGAGGTGATGAACGAATTGCCAGACATGGTAAAAGCCGTTTACTTGGATGACCGTGGTATGCAATCTTACAATCAGGAGCAGTTTGTTTCTTATGTAGATTTCATTAATCAAGGTGCTCAGTATGCGCAGCAGAATCCCAGCGCAGCAAGTAATGCATTATCTTCTGTCAGTAATGATAAAGAAGCATTTATCGCTTATACCTCTGGTACATCAGGGAAGTACAAAGGCGCAATGCTCACTCATGCAAACTTTATAAAACCAGCATCAGCATTTATTTCTCAAGAAGGTATTAACTCTAATGAGCAAGTATTTGCGTATCTACCATTGTCCTATGCCAGCACTTTATTTCATGTGTATACACTATGGATGATGCAAGGATTCACTATCAATTGTCCTGAGAGCAACGAGACAATCATGATAGATATGAGAGAAGTTGGAGCAACATTATTTTATGGACCTCCGCATTTCTACAAAATGATACATGCTGTTATCAGCTCACGTAGTGCCAGCTCAAAGTCCAACATGATCGATAAACACATGGCTGACTTGGAGAGTAAAGGCAGAACATGGTTGAGCGATATGATGGTATTTAATCCAATTAAAGATTTATATGGTCTCAGCAAGATTGAAAAGGCCTATGTTGGTGGTGACGTACTCAATGAAGAAGTATTCAAATTCTTTAGAGCCATTGGTGTGAATCTTAAAGCGACATACGGCACTACAGAGAGCGCAGGTTGCATGACCGTTCATCTTCCTCAATCTAGTAATGACCAGAGTGAGACAAATGTCGGCGTGGCTTTACCAGGTGTCGAAGTCAAAGTGACGGCTGATAACGAGATTGCCTTCAAAGGTAGTAATGCATTTTCTGGATACTATGGTGATGTAGAAAGTACTCAATCTGCAATGGTAGATGGCTGGGTTCATACCGGCGATATCGGTGGCATGGTTGATGATCAACTACATATACTTGAGAGATCAGACTGTATTAGCAAGTTTGCCAACGGTGCGGATTTTTTACCTAAGCAAATCGAAAACTCGATTAAAGCTTCTCCATTTATCAAAGACGCATTTGTAGTAGGTGAAGATAAAGACTTTATTTCAGCGCTCGTCGTGATTGACGGCGACACTGTTGGAGCATGGGCTGAGTTACGTCAAATGCAGTTTACGGGATTCCGTGATCTGTCGACTAAAGACGAAGTCTTAGCATTGATTATGGACAAGATCAAAGATGTGAATGCCAGTATCGAGCGTATTGGTGGTAAGAATTGTCCTCATATCAAACGTTTCACGATTCTAAACAAAGAATTCAGCATCAGCGCTGGTGAGATGACGCGGACGCGTAAAATCAAGCGAGATGTGGTTTCTAATAATTACCAAGACCTTATTGAAGCGCTATTTTCTGAAGTAGATCATTACGATGTAATGGACTCCTCAGGAGAATTGGCAGCTCAACTAAGAATACAAACGGCTTAAACATAGAAGATAAATATGAGTACAGAATCAAAAAAGCCTCTTTTAGTATTGGATGACATCAGTCTTTCTTTCAAAGGTGTAAAAGCGATTACAGATATCAGCTTTAATGTCTACGAAGGTGAGATATGTTCTGTAATTGGTCCTAACGGCGCAGGCAAAAGCTCCATGCTTAACGTCATTAATGGGGTATACATTCCTCAGGAAGGAACGATTACTTTTGATGGCAAACAGTTCAATAAAATGAAGCCTCACACTGCTGCTGTAATGGGTATCGCTAGAACCTTCCAGAACATTGCCCTTTTTAAAGGTATGTCTGTTCTAGATAATATTATGTCTGGGCGTAACCTCATGATGAAAGCTACTTTCTGGGAAACAGCACTAAACATCGGGCGAGCCAAGCGAGAAGAACATGATCATCGCTTAGAAGTTGAAAAGATTATTGAATTTCTTGGTTTGCAGTCAATACGTAAGACTCCAGTGGCGTCTCTTCCATATGGTTTACAAAAACGTGTTGAGCTTGGTCGTGCACTCGCTGCTGAACCAAAAATGTTACTTCTTGATGAGCCTATGGCCGGCATGACTATGGAAGAAAAATTGGACATGTCCTGTTTCATCCAAGAAGTAAATAGAAATTTAGGTACTACAATAGTTTTGATCGAGCATGATATGGGTGTCGTCATGGACATTTCTGATCATGTTGTCGTTCTAGATTATGGTAAGAAGATCGGTGACGGACCTCCAAGCGAGGTAATGAACAATCAAGATGTTATCGATGCATATCTAGGCGTCAGTCATTAAATTATAATAAAGGGGAGAGAACGTGGAGTTTTTTCTAGAGGTACTAGTCGGAGGTTTATTATCCGGTGTGATGTACTCACTTGTAGCAATCGGTTTTGTATTAATTTACAAATCTTCAGGCGTATTTAACTTCGCTCAAGGCACAATGTTGCTATTAGCGGCACTGACATTTGTCAGTATGACCGAAAGGCAAGTTGATCCTTTAATTGCATTTGTCATTACACTAGTAATGATGGTCGTGCTTGGAATTATCGTTGAAAGAACAGTGATGAGACCATTAGCAAACCAATCATTACTGTCACTGTTTATGGCGACTGTGGGTCTGAACTATTTCTTAGAAGGACTTGCACAGGGTGTTTGGGATTCAGCAGTGCACGGACTTGAATTAGGTATTTCAAATGATCCAATCTTCTTGATCGATAGATTTCCAAATTTAGGCTTGGATATTATTATTAGTCAATTTGACATTGCCGCTGCGGTCATTGCAGGCACGATGATCTTAGGACTAACTTTATTTTTCCAATATACACGTACTGGATTATCTTTACGTGCGGTATCTGATGATCACATGGCAGCAATGGCTGTCGGCATTCCACTTAATAGAATCTGGGCAATTGTTTGGGCAGTAACCGGTGTTATTTGTCTAATCGCTGGTTTGCTATGGGGTGACCGTGTCAGTGTATCGTTCACACTAACTGCAGCAGTACTTAAAGGATTGCCTGTAATTCTAATTGGAGGATTAACCTCCATTCCAGGCGCCATCGTAGGTGGCCTGATAATTGGTGCAAGTGAGAAGTTGGGTGAAATATATCTAGCTGAATACTTTGGTGGTCAAGGAATTGAGCACTGGTGGGCATATACCACAGCGTTAATATTTTTAATGATTAGACCCACCGGCATTTTCGGTGAGAAAGAAATTGAGAGAGTGTAAGTATGTACTATCGTGAAGCAGGGAGATTAGTTAAAAGTTTTGCGTCAGACCGTCGCATGCTTCCATTAATGGAAGATCGATGGATACTTATCGCGTTCATGGCATTTATGTATTTAGCCGTTACTGCATATGCAAGTGATTACGTACTGAGCGCCATCCTTATCCCAATGATGGTACTGGGAGTAGCGACGTTAGGACTTAACATCGCGGTGGGTTATACAGGCCAATTATCATTGGGTACCGCAGGTTTTATGTGCTTTGGTGCATTTGCAGCTTTCAACCTAGTCCTTAGACTCGAATTGAGTCTGCCAGTAGCGTTTTTCTTGGCAGGTGTTATTGCAGGTATTGTAGGTATCTTTTTTGGACTACCAAGTTTAAGAATAAAAGGTTTCTACCTAATTGTATCGACACTGGCAGCGCAGTTTTTTGCTGAGTGGGTGTTCAATGCTTATCCATGGTTCTTAGATAACAACTCTTCAGGTGTTGTTGCTTTACCTCAGCATCATTACCAAGTATTTCCTTACCAAGAGTTGACTCCATTCAATAGTGAGTTTTGGCATTCATACAAAGGTCGTTACTTATTAACACTGACAGTTACGTTGTTACTAGTACTGGCTTGTAAAAATATGGTGCGTAGCTCAACCGGACGTAACTGGATGGCGGTTCGTGATATGGATATCGCTGCTAATGTAATTGGTATTTCTGTAGCGAAAACAAAGCTAATGGCATTTTTTATCAGTACATTTTACTGTGGTGTCGCTGGCGCGATGTACTCATACTGCTATATCGGCAACTTAGATTTCATGATCTTTAACCTTCGACGTTCATTCTTGATAATGTTCATGGTAATTGTGGGCGGTCTAGGTTCTATTTTAGGTTCATTCCTTGGTGCAATATTCGTCTACGGATGGCCGATTATGATCACTCGATTGGGTGACTTTATCTTCG
This sequence comes from Gammaproteobacteria bacterium, assembly GCA_965658595.1. Classification (GTDB taxonomy): domain Bacteria; phylum Pseudomonadota; class Gammaproteobacteria; order UBA4575; family UBA4575; genus UBA1858. The sequence continues at coordinate 13,408 of CBFHSW010000077.1, forward strand.
GTGGTGGAACATTAGATACTGCATTCGTGGAGAATAATTCTAAGATTGTGGTAGGTACGATCATTATCGTATTGTTGATTCGTGAGCCAGGTGGTTTCGCAGCATTGTGGAATACCACCAAGCAGAAACTTCGTTCATGGCCTTTTGCAAACTAAAATAATTATAAAAATTCCTGATCAGAAAGTTAGGAAACAACAAAAAAAACCTTAAAAGGGGAGTTAAAATGAAGACGAGAGTAATGGTACTAGCAAGTGCACTAGTTGCAATGCTAGGAATGAGCAGCATTGT
>CBFHSW010000078.1:0-5063 GCA_965658595.1 Gammaproteobacteria bacterium
GCAAAAATGATGTTGGGCAGAACTCCGAATAATATTGAAGCCATTCGCCCCATGAAAGATGGAGTAATCGCTGATTTCACTACCACCGAGAAAATGCTTCAGCATTTTATCCGTGCAGTGCATCAAAACATGGTACTCAGACCCAGCCCAAGGGTTTTAGTATGTGTCCCTTGCGGTGCCACACAAGTTGAACGTCGTGCTATTCGAGAATCTGCTGACGGTGCTGGCTCGCGAAAAACCTATTTAATCGAAGAACCTATTGCTGCGGCTATAGGCGCAGGTATGCCTATAGATGAAGCCTGCGGCTCAATGATTCTCGACATTGGTGGTGGTACTTCAGAAGTAGCCGTATTATCACTGAATGGAATTGTCTACTCAGCCTCTGTGCGTATCGGTGGTGATAAGTTTGATGATGCGATTATTAGTTATGTACGCCGAAACTATGGCGTCTTAATTGGTGAAGCCACGGCTGAAAAAATCAAAAAAGATATTGGCACTGCTTATCCAGGTAAAGAAATGCTCGAGATAGAGGTCAAAGGACGCAATCTTTCCGAAGGTGTACCTAAGTCATTCTCACTCAATAGCAATGAAATTTTAGAGGCTTTACAAGAACCACTTTATGGCATTGTGAGTGCGGTCAAAACTGCGTTAGAGCAGACTCCACCAGAACTAGGTTCAGACGTCGCCGAACGTGGCATTGTTCTCACAGGGGGTGGTGCACTACTTCGAGACTTAGATAGACTCATCATGGAAGAAACGGGTATTCCGGTCATCGTGGCAGATGATCCACTCACATCAGTTGCACGTGGTGGTGGCAAGGTATTAGAAATGATAGACAGCTTTGGACATGACCTGTTAGCTGGAGAGTAAACACCTCTATCCTCATTTCGTTAGTTAATGCTCAGATTGGAGATTAGCTTATAAAAACCCTCTTTTCTTTTTCGCCGTCAATAACCACTAAGCTATTTTTATTAGTGGTAATCTCTATTGGTTTGATGGTGACAGATCATCGCTATCAGCATTTGCATTTCCTGCGCTCATCTATTGCCACCCTCACTTATCCATTTCAATATATTGTAAACCTACCCTCAGATATCCAAAAGCTGGTCAGTAAACAGTTGATAAGTCGAGATAGCTTGCTTCAAATAAATGAAAATCTGCATGAAAAAAATCTGCTTTATCAAGTTAAGCTCCAACGTTTGGCTCTGTTAGAGCGAGAGAACGAACGCCTCAGAAAATTATTGGATTCCAGCAAACAACTCGATAATGAGCATGTGTTAATTGCTGAAATACTCTCAGTCGATCTACATCCTTATAAGCAAGTAATCTCCATCAATAAAGGTGAGAGACATGGCGCATATCGAGGACAACCAATCGTAGGTGCGATGGGAGTGATCGGACAACTGATTGAGATTTATCCCATGCATTCGACCGCTTTGCTTATTTCCGACCCCAATCATTCTTTGTTAGCTGAGAGTAACCGTACTAACTTAAGGGCACTGCTAGTAGGTAATGGACACGCCAAATATTTATCACTAAAAAATATTTCTTCTTCGGCAGATATACGTATTGGCGATCTATTTCATACGTCTGGCTTAGATGGTTTATATCCACCTAATTATCCTATTGCTGAAGTCATTAGTATTAATAGCTTACCCGGCGTCCCTTTTTTAGAGGTGGAAGCACGCCCTTTAGTTGAACTCAATCAAATTCGTGAAGTACTGTTAATCTGGAACAATACCAACTCATCAACTTCTGATGAGGCTGTCAAACGCTAAGTTTAAGTATGAATCAAATCACCAGCCAAACAAATAGCACCATTACCTTGATACTTGGCTCTATTATGCTCGCCATTATCCTGACGTTTATTCCGCTTCCAAGCTGGGCTGAGCCCTATCGGCCTGAATGGCTTATTCTGGTGGCTATTTATTGGAGTATGACCACCCCACAAAATTTTGGTTTAGGCTCAGCTTGGTTTAGCGGGTTAATTATAGATGTATTGCGTGGCACCTTATTAGGTCAACATGCTCTAGGATTTGCCCTCACAGCGGCCATCGGTATGCGCATCCATTATCGTCTAGGCAATTACTCCTACATACAGCAAATAATATTAGTAGCCCTGTTATTACTGCCATACATGAGTCTCAATTTATGGATATACGGCACTTTGGATGAGTCACCTGAGACTGCTTTGTATTGGGCGCCAGTGTTAACCACTGCGCTATGTTGGCCATTGCTAGCAATTATCATGCGCGCCAGCGGCCATAGACATCATGTGTTTTAAAACATGGTTACTGATGTTGTTGTTTCATCTGCTCTAGCTGGCGTGCAAATTCTTCACAGGGGTCTTGGTTTCTATCACTGGGTGTAAACACTAGCACGTCAAAAGAGCGTGCATTATCGCCAGAAGTGTAATCACTCGCTAATTCAAAGTCAGGATGCACGCTGATATACCCAATTGATAATGCCGACAGCCCCAGTGACTCAAGATGAACAGGCACACCAATATCTTTACGCACGTGCACACTACCAGCAATCAAAACCGCTTTATCATGCAAGCCTGCTGACACAAGCTTATTCGTGAAAGCCATATCTTTGGCTATTTGCGCATTCGCCATTCCTTGGGTGTGCTGCAAAGGCATGTACTCACAATGGGACGCATAGATAAGTTGTTTAATTAGCTCAACTGCGGGTGTGGGTAACGCTTGGCAGATATTCATGGTTTTCCCTGCCAGACTAAACTGACAAGATTTTTGTTGCCTGATAGTGTCCAGGGTAGCGTCATCTAAGTTGCCACCCCATAACGGTAATTGCTTACGCTGAACAATGTGAGTGATCGGTTCGTACAATGGCCAGTCCCAACGCGGTGATGAAGCTTGTAAAGCCTGTGACAATGCCTCATGTGAAGATTCATTGACCAAGCGTTCATCATATTCCAGCATCTCCATGACAATCTTGGGTGCACTCCCAGCGTCAACCAAGGTTTTGATGATTTGAGCCTGAAGTATGTGATGATCAGGATTAGAATGAGTTTCTCCCAATAGTATAAGATTATGCTTAAGCACAATTTCAGTTAAACTATCTTGGTCGATCCATTGCTGCTTTTCTACCTGATAAATTTTTCCAACTAGCGCATGATCACGATAGTATTCTGACTGCCACTGACCATGCACTGGCAACACACCCAGATAAAAAAACACCAAACACATTACAAAATATTTCAAATGATTCCCTCTATTATCACCAGCACTGAAGATCTGGAAAGATTTGTCGATATGGTCAAGGATTCACAATGGCTAGCCATTGATACTGAGTTTATTCGAGAATCCACTTATTATGCCAAACTATGCCTCGTACAAATTGCCACGCAAGACGTAAGTGTTTGCATCGACGTATTGCGTTTGGATGATCACGACGCCTTAAAAAGGCTTTTAGCTTCGTCGCAAATCAAGATATTCCATTCTGCGCGACAAGATATAGAAGTGCTGAAATCAGAATATAATATTATCCCTACACCCCTTTTTGATACCCAGATTGCCGCTAGTATTTTGGGCCTCAATGAACAAATTAGCTATGCTGAATTGGTTTCACAAACGCTTGCCATCCATTTGCCTAAAACTGAAAGCCGCACTGATTGGAGTCGACGTCCGCTCACCTCGGCTCAGATTGACTATGCATTAGATGATGTAAATCACCTCGGTGCATTATATGATTATCTTAAACAAGCCTTGCAAGAAAAACAGCGTATACATTGGTTGGATGAAGAATGTGCGTACTTAACTAACCCCGCTATTTATGAGGTTCATCCAGATCAAGCTTGGCAGCAAGTAAAAGGTATTGGTCGCGCAACGTCAGCAGATTTGGGTGTCATTCAGGCATTAGCAGCATGGCGTGAGCTCACTGCGATTAAAAAGAATCTCCCACGCCGTTGGGTTTTGAATGATCAATGCATATTAGAATGCGCTCAACATAAACCGCGCACAGTCGAGCAAACGTGCTCTTTATTGCGTCAACATGCACCCAAATCAATCAGGCAAAGTGACGCCATTTATAGTGCTCTAGAACAGGCCTACAATGTTGAAAAACAACTCACCATGGTGGATCGCCGTCTCGATAAGCAACAACAAGAATTAGTCAAAAAAATGATGAAAGTAACACGCGCCAAATCTGAACAAATTGGCACTTCACCCTCATTATTAGCCAATCGCAAATCAATAGTAAAATTAGTACTGGGTGAGGACTGTAAAATCACTTCTGGTTGGCGCCATTCTGAAATAGGTACTGAATTGATGCGCATGCTGGATTGATAACAAGCGTGTTACACTGCGCAACAGAATTTTTCAGATATTTTTAAGTTATTTAAAGCGAGACTAAATACAATGGAAACAAGCGAAATCAAACAACTCATTGAAAATGGTATAGATGGCAGTGAAGTGATAGTCACGGGTGATGGCGGCAAATACGAAGCCACTGTGATTAGTTCTGCCTTCGAGGGACTCACCATGCTCAAGGAGCATCAATTAGTCTATGCCACTGTTAATGAGCACATTATGAGTGGCGCCCTGCATGCACTCACTATTAAAGCCTACACGCCTGAGGAGTGGAAACAACAGCAGTAAAGAGACCAATAAGATTACAACAGAGGCAAGCACTGCTTCTGTTGTAATTATCTATGATTTTGGGAGTGATACTTATCCGATACCCATCGCAACTGCAATAACTTACTAAGCCGATGCGCCAAGCTTATAAACCTGAATAGAAAACCTGAATAGAATTACTCAGGTAGGCCGTAACTACTTAAACCTTGTAAGCTCGCAAAGTATGCCGCGAGATCTTTCATGTCTTGCTTACTTAATGCCGCTGAGATACCCGTCATGATGGCATTATTGCGCTCACCATTCTTGTAACTGTTCAAAGCGTGAAAGAGGTAACCCTCATACTGTCCTGCTAGATTAGGAAATGTGGGCACTGCACTGATACCTGCTTCACCATGACAGGCAACGCATGCAGCTGATTTTTCTTTACCTGCTTCAGCACTCCCCGCAGCCATAGCTACAGAATTT
>CBFHSW010000079.1:0-3613 GCA_965658595.1 Gammaproteobacteria bacterium
TGGTCTATTAGGTCATGAGCTAGAAGCTGTTGTTGTTGATCCTGCATCTGACTGGCCTTTATTTGCAGAAAAAATGCGTGAACTAATTGAAGTTCATAAAGTTGATGTCATTTTTGGTTGTTGGACTTCTGTTTCAAGAAAGTCTGTGTTACCTGTTGTAGAAGAATTAAACGGCTTACTTTTCTACCCAGTGCAATACGAAGGTGAAGAATCATCTAAAAATGTTTTTTATACAGGTGCGGCACCAAATCAACAAGCCATTCCCGCTGTTGACTATCTCATGGACAACGGTGTTGAGCGTTGGGTATTGGCAGGAACCGATTATGTATACCCTCGTACAACCAACAAAATCCTTGAGTCATACCTAAAACTCAAAGGTGTAGCAGAAGCTGACATCATGATTAACTATACGCCATTCGGTCATTCTGATTGGCAGACTATTGTCTCTGATATTAAAAAGTTTGGATCAGCTGGCAAGAAAACAGCTGTTGTTTCTACTGTAAACGGTGATGCAAATGTACCTTTCTATAAAGAATTAGGTAATCAAGGTATTTCTGCTGATGAAATTCCAGTAGTTGCATTCTCAGTTGGTGAAGAAGAACTTTCTGGTATTGATACTGCACCATTGGTAGGTCATCTTGCAGCATGGAACTATTTTCAGAGTGCTGAAAGCGATGTGAACGATGAGTTTATCGAAGCATGGCAGACATTCATTGGTAGTGAAGATCGTGTCACTAATGATCCTATGGAAGCTACTTATATTGGTTTCCAAATGTGGGCTGAAGCTGTCTCTAAAGCGGGTACTACTAGTGTAGATGAAGTTAGGTCTGCAATGTACGGATTAGAAGTGCCTAATCTCACAGGTGGTACTGCCGTCATGCATCCTAATCATCACTTATCTAAGCCTGTGCTCATTGGTGAGATTCAAGACGATGGTCAATTTGAAATTGTTTGGGAAACAGATAGTGAAGTACCAGGTGATGCATGGACAGATTTCCTGCCAGAGAGTTCTGTAATTGTCTCTGATTGGGCTGATCCTGCGGTCAACTGTGGTAATTACAATACAGAGACTAAAACTTGCTCTGGTCAAAATTACTAATCGTTACTACCTAGCTGATTAAGATAAGAGCCTACAATATTTGTAGGCTCTTATTGTTTAAAGATTTACAAAGAAATTATATTAAAAGCTTCATTCACACTTTTATTAAAATATTTATATTAAAAGTTGTAAAAAAATGATCAAAAATACTATTACATACGTTTGCTTGTGCCTGTTCTTGATCGGTTTATGTCAGGCTGATAACAAAGAACGATCTACTGATCATGAGTTGAATGAAGTTTTAAGTGGATTAACGGCTAAAAGCTTTAATGATAAAGAGAAAGTGATATTGAAGCTTGCTAATCTTAATCACGATCAATCTTTGCATATTCTTAAAAAGCTGCTGGATGGAAAAGTTTATTATAGGAAATCAGATAAACAATTATTCACAATTCAGTTGGATGGAAAGCAGGCATCTATTTATGAACCTCTTAGTGATAAATTTATTGAAACATTGCCCAAAAAGAAACTAAAAAAAGTGGGTATTAATAATCAACTTAGAGGAACTCTTAAACGGGCAATAGCACAGTTGAGTCTATCCAATGCCGATTCAGGCACAAGAAAGAATGCAGCATCAGCCATTATCAGTACGATAGATGATGAAATTGCTAAATTAATCATTGATCGTCTTACCATTGAAACTAATCAGTCTGTTAGAGATGAATTATTAGTCGCTTTGAATATCTATTGGTTGAAATCAACTAATGAGACACAAGTGCTAAATGCAGTAAAGTTTTTATCGACTTCTTTGCACTCTGAAACACGCGTTGCCTTAAAGGAATTACTAAGCCAAACAACCCAATTACCTGTCACTGCTGAGTCGACTCTATTGCTTGAGAGTATTGAAGATAGTCTTTATGACATTGAGAGTTCAGTGAGCTTTTACAAACAAGTTGAAAATATATTTTTTGGTTTAAGTTTAGGATCGGTGTTATTACTGGCCGCAGTGGGTTTGGCTATTACTTTTGGTGTTATGGGTGTGATTAACATGGCCCATGGAGAAATGTTAATGCTGGGTGCCTATACAACATACATAGTGCAACTGCTTATGCCTGATGCTATTGCTTATTCACTATTAGTGTCTTTACCTGTAGCTTTTTTATTTGCAGCATTAGTAGGCATAGCAATTGAGCGTGGTGTGATTAGATTTTTATATGGCAGGCCATTAGAAACATTATTAGCAACTTTTGGGATTAGTTTAATTCTCCAGCAAGCTGTTCGTACTTTTATATCACCTCAAAACCGTGCAGTAGCTTCACCTGATTGGATTAGTGGATCACTCCAAATTAATCCTGCTTTAGCGCTCACTTACAACAGACTTTATATCATTATTTTTGCTTTTATGGTGTTGGCGGGTCTAATGCTATTGCTCAAAAAAACTAGTTTCGGCTTGCAAATTCGTGCGGTGACGCAAAATCGCTCTATGGCCAAAGCTATGGGAATTCGAACGGACTGGGTAGATGCTTTTACTTTTGGTTTAGGCTCAGGCATCGCTGGTATGGCAGGAGTGGCACTCAGCCAGCTTACCAATGTAGGGCCTAATATGGGGCAGGCCTATATTATCGATTCCTTTATGGTAGTTGTGTTTGGAGGTGTTGGTAATCTCTGGGGCACATTATTCGGTGCTATGTCATTAGGTATTGCCAATAAGTACTTAGAGCCATTAACCGGTGCGGTATTGGCTAAGGTCTTGGTCTTGGTATTTATTATTCTCTTCATTCAAAAAAAGCCCAGTGGAATGTTTGCTTTGAAAGGTCGCTCTGCGGATTAAATTATGTTTGAAAAATCATTGATACAACGTTTATTACTGAGTGACACTGGCAGTGTAGTGTTAACCAGTATTGTTATATTTGTGGCTATAGTCGTTCCAGCATTAAATTTATTAGTGCCAGAAGGATCTGCTCTGCATATATCAACTTACACTGTGACATTAGTTGGTAAATACCTTTGCTATGCTTTGTTAGCATTATCTGTTGATCTTGTATGGGGGTATCTGGGTATCCTTAGTTTGGGGCATGGAGCATTTTTCGCATTAGGTGGATATGCCATGGGTATGTACCTAATGAGGCAAATTGGTGACCGTGGGGTTTACGGCAATCCAGAGCTACCAGACTTTATGGTGTTTTTAAATTGGCAAGAGCTACCTTGGTATTGGTCTGGCTTTGACATGTTTCCATTTGCATTCATCATGATCTTTTTTGTGCCCGGACTGTTAGCCTTCATATTTGGTTATCTAGCATTCCGTTCACGTGTGACAGGGGTGTATCTATCTATTATTACTCAAGCTATGACCTACGCATTGATGTTAGCGTTTTTCCAAAACAACTTTGGTTTTGGTGGTAACAATGGCCTAACTGATTTCAAAGATATATTAGGATTCGATTTGCAAAGTAATGCCACTCGATGTGCATTGTTCTTCTTATCAGCTCTGGCATTATTGATGGGTTACGCAATATGTAAATACATAATTCAATCTCGTTTAGGAAAGGTTGCTACCGCCATTCGTGACTCTGA
>CBFHSW010000080.1:0-22313 GCA_965658595.1 Gammaproteobacteria bacterium
TCTTTTGCTGACTTTTTACTGACTGATAGCCATCTGTTTATCTGCCGACATTTGCTTCAAAATATTTAAGGCTTCATCAAGCACGGCATCGCCCTCACTGTCAGCTGCTACTATGATAGTTTTTACTGCTTGCTTGACGTCTGATGTCGACTCATCATCCGCGGCCTCTTGTTGATCGATACTATTTTCTAAATGTCCTGCTAAATCAGACTCACGCACAAATTTGAAGCTCTTGTCTTCTTCACCTTCTGTGACCTCTGTTTCAACGAGAATGTCTGGCTTGATTCCCTCAGCCTGGATAGAACGACCATTCGGCGTGTAATATCGAGAGGTAGTCAATTTAATGCCGTTATCATCTTGCAATGGCAGGACTGTCTGTACTGAACCTTTTCCAAATGATTTTTTCCCCATAATAACGGCACGCTCATGATCTTGTAATGCCCCCGCTACGATTTCTGAAGCCGATGCTGAACCTTCATTGATAAGAATAATAATAGGCAAGCCGGCTGTTAGATCAGGAGTGCTAGCAGTATATTTCAAACTACCATCAGAACCACGACCCTTAGTGTAAACAATTAATTTTCCATCCTTTAGAAATAAATCAGATACTCCAACAGCACCAGTCAAAACACCTCCAGGATTATTGCGCAAATCAAGTATTAATCCTTGCAAGTCTGGATCAGAATTTTTCAACCTTTGCACAGCATTGATTACATTACGAGTGGTCTTGGACTGGAAACTAGATATTCTTAAGTATCCAATACCCGCTTCTAATATGCGACTGCGTACACTTTTAACCTTGATAACATCCCGTCTAACTGTGATTTCCAATGGCACATTCTCACCCTCGCGCATAATGGTGAGTAAAATATCAGTGCCTCGTTTGCCACGCATGAGTTTAACGGCTTCGTTTAAGGTTAATCCTTTTACCTGTGTATCATCTAACTGGATAATTAAATCACCTGCTTTAACACCAGCCTTATCAGCCGGTGTATCTTCGATCGGTGCAATCACTCGAACCACACCATTTTCCATCCCGACCTCTATGCCTAAACCACCAAATTCTCCACTCGTGCCAATCTGCAGCTCTTCGAATTCATCAGCGCTTAAAAACACAGAGTGTGGATCCAAACTACTCATCATGCCTCTGATAGCACCATCAATTAGCTGTTTATCATCAACCTCTTCTACATACTCTTTTTTGATACGCGCATAGATATCTGTGAACAGTCTAATCTCAGAAAGTGGGAGATCTACTGATGTTGATGCAGATACAGACTTAGAGACAGGCTCGCTTCCACTCTCGGCCTTCACTTGAGGGTAGGTCAACAGTAATGATGCACATATGATGCTAGTGATTACTGTAAGACCCATCTGTATGCTGTGTTTCATGTCATGCTCCGTCTTTTAAATATACGTAATTATTGTTGTTCGGCTTATCTATTACACATGTATCTGTTTATCGCTTAAGATTATGATCGACGACACCATAAGGCCGGGTCCACTGGACTGCCATTGTCACGAATCTCAAAATAAAGATTTGGCTCTTGTGTTTCTCCTGAATCACCGACAATAGCAATGACTTCGCCCTGTGTCACATCTTCACCATTTTTCTTATACAAGCCCTCTGCATGAGCATACAAACTCATATAATTATTGCCATGATCGATAATGGTGAGCCACCCATAACGATCAAACCAATCCGCGAAAACCACTTTCCCTGAAAATATTGAACGAATCTTGGTCCCGCTCTGTGCCGCTACGCTCACACCCGTCCACTGCAATCCACTACTGGTGGTCTTCTGCTGTCCAAAACGAATTTTGAGTGTACCTTGTACCGGCCAAGCTAATTGACCCTGATGATCTTCAAATGCCTGAAGTCCAGTATCCTCTTGATGGACTAATTGTTCCAACAGCTGGGTTAAAGCACGTTTATTTTCCTGCTCAGCTTGTAATGCTTGAGTATTCTCTTGAATTAATCCAGATAAGGCCTGTTTCGCTTTTCTTTTGTGCCGTCTGGCCTTGGTTAGCCATTCATATTCAGTTTCTTGTTGTTGGTGCAGAGCCGCTTGTTTTTTATGCTGCTGGGTAATCTGTTCACGATTGCTCAATAATTCCTGATGAACTTCATGAATCACTTCAATTTGTTGAAGCTGAGCCGCATGCAGATACTCATAAATGACACTTTGACGTCCTACGTCCTGCAAACTCTCTTGGTTTAATATAAATTGCCAACGGCTCTGCGCATTAAACTGATAAGCCGACACTAGTTGTTGTTGCAGTTTTATGCGCTGTTGATGCAGACGTTGTTGTATGGACTGAGTCTCAATTTGAAGCGTTTTCAGTTGCTTCTGGGTGCTTTGCAAACGCTGGGTTGTTGCCTGTAACTGGCGGTGTAATTCACCAATCTCTTTGTCTAATTCACGCGATTCTGCTTCTAAATTAGCGTAACTTTCGCCATCTTCGCTTAAAATGCTTTCAAGTGAGCTAATGTTATCAAGTATCTTTTGCAGCCTTTGCTGCACATCTGTCGAGCTTTCTGCATAGGCATTAGGCAGAGCTAACAGCATGATCACAGTCAATAAGGCACACATTTTGATCAACTTATGTCGAACCCTGTATGTTTGCTGGATGATATTAAGGCTATTCAATAGACACATTCCTGACTATGATGAGCGTATTAATGTTTTATAATATTAGTCGATACTATAGTATCGTGCTGTGTACGTTTAATGGAATAAAAAATAATGACAGAATCCTCATTCGTTCAACTCACACGATCTGAACTAATGGCCAGGGAAGAAGACATTGAGAGAGCCTCACGCTCCCTAAAAGCAATGTCACATCCACTGCGCCTTAAGATCCTATGTGTCCTAGGTGACCGTGAGATCAGCGTTCAAGACATCGTAGAATTTGTCGGCACCTCGCAGAGTAATATTTCGCAACATCTCGCTATACTGCGTGACAAAGAAATATTGAAGTCTCGTAAAGATGCTAACCGCGTCTATTATAAGGTGGGTGATGAACGCACACTTAAACTTATAGAAATGATGCAACGAGTATTTTGCTCGACTCATTGAAGACATCGCTTATAATGCGTCTCTAATTTTATCAGCTAACTCGACCATGACCCCAGAATCTGAATTCTTTGCCAACAATATAGTACTGTTTGCCGCTCTTGGAATCATCATTGCTCTTATCTTGAGAATCGAAATCAAGCGAGCGACGTCTGGTTTTAAAGCTATTAGTCCTACCCAAGCAGTACATTTAATCAATCGCGAAGATGCAATTCTAATCGATGTGCGTGAAGATAATGAGTTAGGTCAAGGTGCTATTCGTAATGCTGTTCACCTTTCATTGAGTGTCTTAAAACAGCGCATTGAAGAACTCAGAAAACATAGCAAACGACCGATTATTGCTTACTGCCGCTCTGGAAATCGCTCAGCAGAAGCCTGCGCCATATTGCTTCAACATGATTTTGAAAATGTCATGTCTTTGAAGGGTGGTTTTGAAGCATGGAAGATCGCAAATTTACCGGTAGCCAAAAAATGACCAACGATACCCACGACATCAAAGTATATAGCGGCAATCTCTGCCCTTACTGCAATGCAGCCAAAAAACTATTAGACAGTAAGAATGTGTCTTACCAAGAAATCAATGTAGACACAGATCCTTCCGCACGTGCTGAAATGGAATCACTAAGTCAACACACTTCAGTGCCACAGATTTTCATCAATGGTACTCACGTAGGTGGTTTTGATGATTTAGCTGAACTCAACCGTGAAGGCAAACTCGATACTTTATTGAGTTAATAACACATCGGAATCAATATGGCTGATAATGAACAAAAATTCGAAATACAGAAAATCTTTGTTAAAGATATATCTTTCGAAGCACCTAACTCACCACAAGTATTTCGAGACAAGTGGAAACCTAAAACGGAAGTTCATTTAGCCACCAATGCACGTAAACTTGATGACAACATGTTTGAGGTGATTCTTAATATTACCGTCACAGCAAAACAAGACGAAGAACAAGTGGCATTCTTAGTAGAACTTAAGCAAGCAGGTATCTTCTTATTACAAGGTTTCGACGAGAATCAACTAGACCATGTGATTGGTAGTTATTGCCCACAAACACTATTCCCCTTTGCGCGCGAAGCAGTCTCTGATTTTGTTACCAAAGGTGGTTTCCCTCCAATGCTGTTAACGCCTGTTAATTTTGATGCGCTCTATGCACAACAAAAAGAACGCCAAAGCAGTATGGGTAACGAACAGCATCAACAACACTAAGCACATGTCACATCGCTCTCAGGTCATAGGCGTTCTCGGCGCAGGGGCTTGGGGCACAGCCCTAGCAATACATCTCGCCAAACTTCATGATAGTGTCACCCTGTGGGCACGTGACAGCCAACATCTGCATGACTGTATTAATACTCGAGAGAACCAACGTTATTTAGAAGGCATCGCCCTTCCCGAGAACATCAACGCACAGGCAAATTTAAACACCCTCATACAAACTGCTGATATATTAATTGTTGCTACACCCAGCGCCGCTATTCGCAACATGATGCAAGCTATCACTAAGCACCACAGCCAACACTTTCAAGGCGTCATATGGGCCTGCAAAGGTCTCGAACAAGGGACGGGGAAATTTCTCCATGAAGTTGCCGCTGAAGAATGTCCGCGTGATATTAAGCATGCCATATTATCCGGCCCATCGTTTGCACGTGAAGTTGGGGCAGGTCTTCCTACTGCAGTCACCATGGCATCCAATGATAATAACTTTGCCCAGCAAGCTGCTCAACTGTTCCATCATTATATGTTCCGCTGCTATACCAGTTCTGATCTAATTGCTGTGGAGATTGGTGGTGCCTTTAAAAACATCCTAGCCATTGCCGCAGGTATTATCGATGGACTCGAATTTGGCGCCAATGCTCGTGCGGCTTTAATTACGCGTGGTATTGCTGAAATGACGCGCTTAGGTCGGCAACTTCATGCCAATACAGAAACTTTTTCAGGTCTATCCGGTATCGGTGACATTGTTCTCACCTGTACCGAGAACTTATCTCGTAATCGACGTTTTGGTCTGGGCTTGGGACAGGGGCACAGTGTTGAACAGGTGGAAGATCAGATAGGTCAGGTAATAGAAGGTAAATTTGCAGCTCTTGAGATTTATCAATTAAGTCAAAAGCATGCCATTGAGCTTCCTATTTGTGAGCAGGTTCATGCCGTCTTGTACGCCCACAAAGATCCACGCTTGGCTGTAGAAGAATTGTTAGCACGTTCGCTTAAACAAGAATCTGAATAGCTATACCGCCCCTGTAAAATCATTTTGCCGCCATGCTTCAAACAAAAAAATAGCGCAGGAATTAGATAAATTGATGCTACGACTATCTGGAAGCATTGCTATCCTAAGTATTTGCTCCGCTGGAAAGTCATTTAATACCTGTGCTGGTAGTCCACGTGTTTCAGGCCCAAATAAAAATGCATCATTGGGCTGATACTTTACCTGTGCATAAGACTGACTGCCTTTGGTAGAACAGGCGAACAAGCGGTTATAAGAGATTTTTTGCAAACACGTTGTATAGTCTGGATACTCACTGACAAAATTCCAGTCCATATAGTCTAGCCCCGCGCGACGCATACGTTTATCATCAAGCTCGAAGCCTAATGGATGGATTAAATGCAAGTGGCAACCAGTATTAGCGCATAGACGCATAATATTACCCGTATTGGGTGGGATTTCTGGTTCGTACAAAATAATATGAAACATGACGATAAAGTATAAACAATTAAATAACACGCTATTTGGAATCAACCTACAGACACCATTGGTGTTGCTGTCAGGCTGTGTTGGTTTTGGACAAGAATACACGCGTGTGGTCGGATACTCCAATGATGAAATTGGAGCTATATGTCTCAAAGGTACAACACTGGAACCTCGTCTTGGCAATCCAGCCCATCGCATCTATGAAACACCTGCCGGCATGCTGAATGCCATTGGACTACAAAACCCCGGCGCCCATAAAGTGGTTAACGAATATCTACCACGTTTGGATTTCTCTGAAACACGCTATATTGCTAATGTCTCTGGTTCCACAGTAGAAGAATATGCCGCAGTGACACGGGTCTTCGATGATTCGCCAATAGATGCGATTGAGATCAATATCTCATGTCCTAATGTTAAAGAGGGTGGTGTTGCTTTCGGTAACGATCCTGACATGTCGGCACGAGTAGTCGCCGCTTGTCGTGCCGCCACTAACAAGCCTATTATTACTAAACTCTCACCCAATCAAACCGATATTGCCCATAACGCCAAACTCTGTATTGAGGCGGGTAGTGATGGATTCGCGGTGATTAATACCCTAATGGGCATGGCGGTGGATGTGAAACAGCGCAGACCCGTTATCGGTAATAATCAGGGTGGTTTGTCTGGCCCAGCGATCAAGCCTATCGCACTTCTTAAAGTGCATCAGGTTTACCAGGTCTGCAAACAACATAGTATTCCTATCATAGGACAGGGTGGTGTTAGCAATGGACAAGATGCTTTAGAGTTCATCATAGCAGGGGCAAGCGCAGTCGGAATTGGCACAGGCTTATACTATGACCCGCTATTGTGCCAGGCCATCAATCAAGCGATCGAGACTTACCTAACCGACAACAACTACTCTCACATATCAGAGTTGGTCGGCAGTCTAGAACTGAACTAGTCGTTACACCACTTTCAAGTTCCGGCGCTATTCTTCAGGGCGGCCGATGCCTTCGCTGTGTTCATACATTTTCAATTCTTGTATTTTTCTCGTGAGAGTATTTCTACCCCAACCAAGAATCTTTGCTGCCTGCTGACGTTTACCGGATGTTTTTTTCATCACTGTTTCAATCAACACACGTTCGAACTCAGGTACTGCTTGTTGCAAGATATCTTGCTCATTACTGTTCAGCTTATTTTCAGCCCAACTGACCAACATGGATTGCCAGGTGTTGACGCTGACATTGTCCGTGTCCTCTGATTTCAAGTCTTGAGGTAAATCTTCCATGTGCACGGTTTTGCCCGAAGCCATCACAGTCAACCATCGACACATGTTTTCCAATTGGCGTACGTTTCCTGACCATGGCATGCTACTGAGATAGTCCACCACGTCTGTAGATAATGTTTTTACCTCAACCTCAAGCTCTTGAGCAGCTGACACTAAAAAGTGATTCAGTAACAGTGGAATATCTTCTCGTCTTTCTCTGAGTGCGGGGATCTGAATTCTTATTACATTCAATCTATGCATCAAGTCTTCTCTGAAATCACCACGATCCACTAATGTTTGTAAATCTTGATGAGTCGCAGCAATAATTCTGACATCACATTTAATTGGCTCATGTCCACCGACTCGATAAAACTCTCCATCTGACAACACTCTTAATAAGCGTGTTTGCAAATCTGCAGGCATATCACCTATTTCATCTAGAAATAAAGTGCCACTATTGGCTTGTTCAAAACGTCCGCGTCGTAGGGCTTGTGCGCCTGTAAATGCACCTTTCTCATGGCCAAATAATTCTGACTCCAATAAATCTTTTGGAATGGCTGCCATGTTTAATGCAATAAATGCGTGGCTACGGCGTGTGGAATGTTTATGTAATGCGTGCGCGACTAATTCTTTGCCTGTCCCTGTTTCACCATTCACCAATACCGTGATACTCGAGCGTGATAACCGGCCTATGGCTCTGAATACTTCCTGCATCGCACCTGACTCACCAATAATTTCTGGAACTTGATCCTGTATCTCTGCTACTACAGATGGTTCATCTTGCGAGACTTGAAATGCTCGCTTAGTCAATTCTACTGCTTCGTCGACATCAAAAGGTTTAGGGAGGTACTCAAATGCACCACCCTCATATGCATGTACTGCATTGTCTAAATCTGAGTGAGCAGTCATTACGATGACTGGTAATTCTGGATGTTGTGTTTGTACATTTTCTAAGAATTGAAATCCATCTATACCGGGCATACGAACATCCGTAATAATCACCTGTGGTGTATCACGCTCTAAGGCTTGCATTGCAATGCTTGCAGATTCAAATAACTTAACGTCTAATTCAGCTTTTTTAAGTGCTCTTTCCAACACCCACCGAATTGATTTGTCATCATCAATTACCCACACATTATTATCCATAATTATTTACTCTTAGTTATGCATCTATAGATATTCATTCAATTGGCAACATTACCCTAAATTCTGTTCTTCCCATCTCTGTATCAAATTCGATCAAACCACCATGCTGATTGATTAACATTTGTGAAATAGCTAGACCTAAACCTGTTCCATCTGTTTGACCTGATACCATTGGGAAAAATATTTTTGCCGCAATATCATCATTAATACCTGGACCGTTATCAATGATACTAATGCAGGCGACTAGTTTATAAAGATGGCCATTTACCGTGTGTCTTAACAACACTCGGGTTTTAAAAGTTAATTCGCCTTGGTGCTCAATCGCACGCAGGGCATTACCCGCAATATTCATCACTGCCTGCACCAACATGTCTCGGTCAAAGTTCAACAAGGGTATGCTGGGATCATAATCAATACGGAAATTTACTTGCTCATTATCTTTGGTGGATAACACTTTATAGACATGATGTAAGACTTCATGAATATTATGTTTCACCTTATTCGGCACCATGTTTGGACCTAGCATACGATCCACTAATGTATGTAAGCGATCTGCTTCTTTAATAATAATGCCGGTGTATTCTGTTAATTCTTTATTTTCTAATTCACCCTCTAATAATTGAGCAGCACCACGTAAACCACCTAAAGGGTTTTTAATTTCATGAGCCATACCCCTCAGCATTGAGCGGGTCGCTTGATGCTCTTTTAACAAATGACTTTCTTTTATAATTTTGAGCTGGCGATCTAAACGGACTATTTCAATCAGAATTTTTTCATCGCCTTCGATCATGAGTGGACTCACGGTATAGTCGACTGTGACTTCTTTATTATTAGCTACATTTATAATCCGCTCATGTTCAGTCCACGCATGTCCTCTCATGAGATTATCTTCTAGTCGAGTTAATAACTCTTGATTCTCACGGCCTAATAAGGAAGCGATAGGTTCTAAATAAGCACGTCGTTGGCTGACACCAAACAATTCCTCTGCCGCAGAGTTGATACACTCAAGCTGATACTGTTTGTTGAGCACAACAATCGCTGTGGCAAGGCTGTCTATAATGACTGAGTACATTTTTTCATCCATACCGTAATCACCTGCAAGAACTGAACCAATAAGGACTACCACCCTAAACATTGCCTTTTATCGGGCTATAGTTGCGCTTTTTTCCCTATTGATTTGATTTTAGTCACGTCCAATGGACATTTATGCACTAATATAGTGCATAAGCCTCACTGCGGCTAGTACTCACCCAATAGTGCCTGTGCATTTATGGTCTAGAGCGTTAACTGATTGCCTACTCATCTCTTATTCATCTCACATGAGTATCCAATTGTTCACTATTGATTTTGATGGTAACGCTGCAAATGGAATAACTGTCGGCTCGAGCTTAAATGAGTATTTCCCTGTGAATCTTCAATCCTCACTTCTAATTCATGAGTTCCTCGATCCACATTTTTCAGCGTTATGCTGCGTGCGTACCCGCGTGCTACTTCGCGGTGATCCAGATACACGACTATCTGATGATTATATTGCTCAATCACATCTGGTTGAATCGCAACATTTACCATCACTTTGCCTGCATTTTCGCGAATTATCATGTCATTTATGGGACTTTCTATCATGACTGATTGATAACTAAAAACGGATTTCTTGTGACCAGTCTGCGACTGGATTGCCTCGGTACTGTCATTCTTAATGACCCTAGGAGACGGTAAATTGATGGGCTCAGCTGTTGGACTGGGTCGATCAGTAAATATGATATTGCCGTCTTGCTGTTGGATTCTATAAATATCAGTACAAAGTCCAACCGATGGTAGGCACATTAAGCCCAATACTAGTGCTGCCATCACACCACCGAATGATAAGTTCTGACCACACTTTGGCATTGGCTGAGGCTGAATCTTTTTGATTTGTTTCATAAAGAGAGTTTTACAGCAAAATTTCCCTCCACAAACAAAAAACGCCCCTGAGCGGGGCGTTTAATGACTCGAGTGGAGTATTTAACTATTTAGCAACTGTAGTACATCTCAAATTCGATTGGATGTGCTGCTTGGCGCAATGCTGTGACTTCTTCCATCTTAAGTTCGATGTAGGCATCAATGGCATCATCGCTGAATACACCACCGGCTTTTAAGAAATCACGATCTTGGTCTAATGCTTCCAAAGCTTCATCTAAGGATGCTGCCACTTTAGGAATCATAGCGTCTTCTTCCGGCGGCAAGTCATATAGATCTTTATCTTGTGGTGCACCCGGATCGATTTGATTCTTAATTCCATCAAGGCCGGCCATCATCATGGCTGCAAAAGTTAGGTATGGGTTCGCTGCTGCATCACCAAATCTCACCTCAATACGACGTGCCTTAGGGTTAGACTCAAAAGGAATTCGAATCGAAGCAGAGCGGTTACGGGCTGAATATGCACACATTACTGGCGCTTCAAAACCTGGCACTAAACGTTTATAGCTGTTGGTCGATCCGTTAGCGAAAGCGTTAATCGCTTTAGCATGCTTCAGAATTCCACCAATGTAATATAAAGCAGTATCAGAAAGGTTCCCGTATTTATCGCCAGCAAATAAGTTCTCACCATCTTTGAAGAGCGATTGGTGTACGTGCATACCATTTCCATTATCACCTACCAATGGTTTTGGCATGAATGTCGCAGTTTTACCGTAGTTATGTGCCACGTTAAGTACTACGTACTTAAGGATCTGGTTTTGATCTGCACGTACCGTTAAGGTATTGAATTTAGTACCAATCTCACATTGTCCTGCGGTACCTACTTCGTGGTGATGTACTTCAGTTTCTACACCCATTTCTTCCATTACCATGCACATTGCTGCACGCGCATCCTGTAATGAATCAACCGGTGGTACTGGGAAGTAACCACCTTTAACACCTGGACGATGTCCAGTGTTACCTTCTTCGTAATTCTTATTGGTATTCCACGCCGCTTCCTCAGAGTCGATAGCAAAAGATGCGCCACCCATTTCATTGCTCCAACGCACGTCATCAAATACGAAAAACTCGGGCTCTGGACCAAAGAATGCAGTGTCACCAATGCCAGAGGCCTTAAGATATTCTTCAGCGCGTTTCGCTACTGAACGTGGATCACGCTCGTACCCTTGCATAGTGGCAGGCTCGAGAATGTCACAGCGTAAAATCAAGGTGGGATCACTAAAGAATGGATCCATTACTGCAGTAGATGCCTCAGGCATAAGAACCATGTCAGACTCGTTGATGCCTTTCCAACCTGAGATTGAAGATCCATCAAACATCTTACCTGTTTCGAATACACTCTCATCCACTGTATGAGATGGCACTGTTACATGCTGTTCTTTTCCACGAGTGTCCGTGAAACGAAAATCGACGAAGCGTACGTCGTTATCTTTTATCATTTTTAATACATCTGCTGCGGACATCGAATACTCCTGTTTTTTTAAAATTAATTAACCGCGTTCTGTAGATAACTGTTAAGCATGATGCGTGCCAGAAACAAGTCGAGCAAAAACAATGACTTAAAATCACTAACCCAGTGAGGTATTACACAATTGCACAATATTAGTGCAGCCTGAACTAATACTGCTCTATTTTGGTGCAATTTCATGCTACTGTTTTTCAGCAACCGAATCATAACATTCCTAGATAAAAAGTTCGGCACATTCTAGTGCGATCACACAGGCAGTTTTAGCGTCACACGCGATTGCTTATGACAAACCAACTGACGCTGACATTAATAAGAAAAATTTTCAAAAATAAAACTCAAATCATGGATACTTCGCGTTACAATCTTGGCTGTTATCACTAAGCGCTAATCCCGTGACTGAGTCCATCAGCTTTCAATCTCTAATCCTTACTCTGCAACAATTTTGGGCAGACCAAGGATGTGCACTTATGCAACCCTACGATAAAGAAATGGGAGCAGGTACATTTCATCCTGCCACATTTCTTCGTTCCATAGGGCCTGAGCCCTGGCGTGCCGCTTATCCACAACCTTGCCGCCGTCCCACCGATGGCCGTTACGGTGATAACCCGAATCGATGCCAACACTATTATCAGTTTCAAGTCGTGTTGAAGCCTTCACCTGAGAATATTCAAGAGCTCTATCTGCAATCTTTACAGACGCTAGGTATAGATCCTCTTGAGCATGATATCCGCTTTGTTGAAGACAATTGGGAATCTCCCACTCTGGGTGCTTGGGGACTGGGTTGGGAAGTGTGGTTAAATGGAATGGAAGTGTCTCAATTTACCTATTTTCAACAAGTTGGAGGCATCAACTGTCAGCCTGTCACTGGTGAAATTACCTATGGTTTGGAAAGACTCGCCATGTATCTGCAAGGCAAAGACAGTATCTTTGATTTGGACTGGAATACACATGATGAATTTGCCTTGAGTTATGGTGATATCTTTCATCAGAATGAAGTCGAACAATCCAACTATAATTTTGAGCAAGCGGCCACCGATATATTATTCTCAGAGTTTGATAGCTGTGAACAAGAATGTCAGCGCTTGTTAGAACAATCTCTAGCGCTACCCGGCTATGAGCAGGTGTTAAAGGCCTCACATGTATTTAATCTATTGGATGCACGTCAGGTGATTTCGGTGACTGAACGTCAGCAATACATTTTACGTATTAGGACACTGGCACGTGCCGTAGCGAGTGCTTATTTAGAAACACGCGAACAAATGGGCTTTCCACTTATCAAAAAGTCTGATCAATAAATCATTATGAATAAAGATACTTTACTGATTGAGATTGGTACTGAAGAGTTACCACCCAATGCTGCTAAACAACTCAGTGAAAGCTTTGCATGCTCACTTACTGAACTATTAGATCAGGCACATTTTGACTATCAATCGGTGTCGCCTTTAGTCACACCAAGACGTTTAAGTGTGCAGATTAAAAACCTCACTGCACAGCAACCTCAGCAACAGATTGCGCGCAAAGGGCCAGCAATTAAAGCCGCCTATAATGATCAAGGCAAAGCGACTAAAGCTGCGCTAGGCTTTGCTAAATCTTGTGGTGTGGAAATGGCAGACTTACAAACCCAAGAGACAGACAAAGGTGCTTGGTTATATTTTGAGTCTAGTGTTGACGGCCAGTTGATTAATGACATGTTGGAACAGTTCATAGAACAAAGCCTGAAAAAACTCCCAGTTCCGCGACCGATGTGTTGGGGAAACAACGATACCGAATTCGTACGTCCTATCCACTGGGTATGTGTAATGTATGGATCAACGGTAATTAATTGCACCATTAAAAATCAAGCAGCCAGTAATGTCACTCATGGACATCGCTTTCACTCCAGTGGTGCAATCACGCTAGCTCACGCCGATGATTATGTAAGTGCATTGAAAGATGCTTTTGTGATTGCTGATTTTGAGACCCGCAAATCTATTATTAAGCAACAGATAGAAGAATGCGCTCAACAATATAATGCACAATTAGATTACCCAGAATCATTACTCGATGAGGTGACAAACTTAGTCGAATGGCCAGTGGCAGTGGTAGGTGAATTCTCTCAGCAATTCCTCACCATCCCAAAAGAAGTGTTGGTCATGACCATGCAGGAATCTCAACGTTATTTCCCACTATTTAATGCGCATGACAAATCATTACTAGCGTGTTTCATTACTATTGCTAACATTCAAAGTACTCGGCCTGAAACCATAAAATTAGGCAATGAACGAGTCATTAAGCCGCGCTTTGAAGATGCAGAATTTTTCTGGGAGCGTGACAAAGAAAAGTCTCTGGCTGATCGCTCGCAAGACTTAAGTGGTATTTTATTTGAGAAACAATTAGGCACTTTGCTTGAAAAATCCCAACGTGTGTCACAACTAGTAATACACTTATGTGCCATGTTAGAGATAGATAATGAGGCTGCTGTCCGAACCGCCCAGTTATGTAAAAATGATTTGCTTACCGATATGGTGAATGAATTCCCTAAGTTACAGGGCACTATGGGACGTTATTATGCTAGTAATGATGGCGAGGACTCTGAGGTATGCGCTGCCATAGAAGAACACTATCTACCGTTGCATGCCGGAGGAGGTTTACCGACTACAATGGCGGGGAAGGTGGTCGCGATCTGTGATCGTGTTGATACCTTAATTGGAATATTTGCTACTGGTAAAAAACCAACAGGTGTTAAAGACCCCTATGCATTGAGACGAGCGGCTATCGCGATAGTACGCCTATCTATAGAAGCTCAACTAGACTTTGACTTGACTCAGTTATTGCAAGCGGCAGGCGCTTTGTTGAAAGAAAAACTAGCTGTAGATGATGCTGTTGAAGAAGCCTTCGACTACATCATGGAACGTATGCGTGCTTACTACCAAGATCAAAATATAGAGCAAGATATTTTTGAATCTGTGCGCGCCGTTCGTCCTACGCATTTGCTTGATTTCGACCAACGAGTGCAGGCCGTGTGTTCGTTCCAATCCTTGGAAGAATCCACTAGCCTAGCTGCCGCTAATAAGCGCATCGGAAATATTTTGAAAAAAGCTCAAGACCAAGGCGATCTCGCTATTAATGAAACCTTGTTTTCACAGGCAGAAGAAAAAACTCTATATCAACAGATCGTTGATCTTGAAGCTCAAATTGTTCCAATGTTCGATGCCGGTGAATATAGCCAGGCGCTGACGACTTTGTCGCAATTACGTCCCAGCATAGACAATTTCTTTGAAGAGGTGATGGTCATGGATGATGATATGGCTGTGCGTAATAATCGTATCGCTCTGCTCAGTAAAGTCAGACTTGCTTTCATTGCAACAGCTGATATTTCCTTAATCCAGAGCTAACGATTTTTTTATTGCCTAATGATGCAAGCAGTCATCCTTGATCGAGATGGTGTGATAAATCACGATCGTCCCGACTATGTAAAAACACCTCATGAATGTCGCCCCATTGATGGCAGTATAGAAGCTATGGCACGTCTCAGCCAAGCGGGCTTGAAAGTCTTCATCGCCAGCAATCAATCTGGCTTAGCTAAAAAAATTTTTGATTATGACACTTTATTTTCCATCCACCACAGCATCACCCAACAAGTAGAACTGCTTGGCGGTCAAGTGAATGGATTTTTCTTTTGTCCCTACTTAGACGGACCTGAGCGCAAACCCGAACCCGGTTTACTACTCGATATCGCGATGCGTGCAAAAATTGATCTCAGCTCAACACCTTTTATTGGTGATACCTGCAAAGATATACAAGCCGCCGTTTCCGCCCAAGCACTTCCTATGCTGGTGCGCACTGGCAAAGGACAGACAAGCATAGATAATCATTCCGTCCCCGCTGATGTACCAATCTATGATAATTTATACGCCGCTGTAGATTCATTATTAGAGGTTCATCCATGATGCAGATTATTCGCTCCGCTTTATTTACCGTCATTATGACGGTGGCGACTTGCTTGTGGGTAATTCCGTGTATCGTTGCGCGCTTATTTCCCTACCGTATTTGTTTTGCCATAGTCTCTGGCTGGTGCACCTTCAATGTCACATGCGCACGTTTAATCTGTGGTATTAATTATGAAATCAGTGGTTTAGAAAACATCCCTGATCAACCTTGTGTGATCATGTCTAATCACCAGTCTACATGGGAAACCTTAGCTTACCCCTCAATTTTTCCAACTCTCACTTGGGTGATCAAAAAAGAATTATTATACGTACCATTTTTTGGCTGGGGCATTGCTTCAACACAACCCATTGCCTTGGATCGTAAGCAAGGAAAACGTGCACTTAAACAGTTAGTCAAAGATGGCCGCAAAAAAATAAGTCTTGGCCGTTATGTTCTGATTTTCCCTGAAGGAACGCGCATTCCTTATGGAGAGGAACGACCTTTAAAAGCTGGAGGCTTCATGCTTGCGAAACAAGCTAAAGTGAATATTCTTCCCGTCGCCCATGATTCTGGTCGTCTCTGGCCTAGGAGAGGCTTTTTGAAAACGCCCGGCACCATCCATTTGAAAATTGGTCCAGTCATTAATACTAGTGACGCCTCCTCTGATGAGTGTCGCCAACGATATGCGCATTGGCTAAAAACGGCTGTTAACGAGATTGCATTGAAAACTAAGCCATAATCTACAGCTGTGAGCATCACTTCAGGCTGGCCATGCTAGATACCTTAATAGGCTAGTGCTTTGCATTTTCTTTAGCCTATTTTTTGCACCCTTACAGCCCATAATCAATAAGAATATGCTAATATGCTCGCCCTCATTTAGCCGCGCAGCAGTACTTGTACCACTTATGTGAAACTTGCATCGTAAGGGCTAAATGATTCCACAGTGTTTTTTACTTATTGTGTCGTCAGAAAGGACCCCTATTGAACTCATTAAATGTGATTGCCCAACGTTTACTTCATCGCATCCTCCCTTTCCGTGCATGGATCAGTGAACTTAAAGACCCTAACGTACTGCGTGCCGATTTAATCGCCGGTATTTCCGTAGCTTTGGTACTTGTACCTCAATCCATGGCATACGCACAATTAGCTGGTCTACCTGCATACTACGGACTATATGCCTCGTTTTTACCTGTTATGGTGGCCTCATTATTTGGATCTTCACGCCAAGTACACACTGGTCCTGTGGCGGTAGTGTCATTATTGACAGCATCTGCATTGGCCCCACTAGCCACAGATCCCGCCAATTATGCTGCTTATGCCATCATGCTGGCGTTGATGGTAGGAGTATTTCAGTTATCTCTAGGTCTATTACAACTGGGCTTCTTCGTAGATTTTCTGTCACACCCAGTGGTGGTTGGTTTTACTAATGGGGCGGCCATTATTATTGCCACTTCTCAGTTAGGTAAAATTTTTGGTGTTACTGCGGAGCGCTCCGAGCACCACTATGAAACCGTGATACGAACACTCGAAGCTGCACTACAAAATACACATATGCCGACTTTAGCATTTGGTATTGCAGCTATTGTCATTATGGTGGTACTGAAAAAATATGCGCCTAAGATTCCTGGTGTATTAGCAGCAGTGGCTCTCACAACCATCGCATCTTGGTTACTTAAGTTTGAACAATCAGGCGGTAAAGTCGTCGGCACGGTGCCACAGGGTTTGCCTGCTTTTTCTATGCCTGACATCGATCTTGAGATTGCCTCACAATTACTTGTCAGTGCCATTACAATCGGTTTGATTGGCTTTACTGAAGCCATTTCAGTAGCCAAAGCGATTGCCGCACAAACTCGTCAACGTCTAGATGCTAATCAAGGTTTAGTGGGCCAGGGTCTGGCCAACATCACTGCTAGTTTGTTCCAAGGTTATGCGGTTTCTGGCTCATTCTCACGTTCTGCGATTAACTTAAGCGCGGGCGCAAAGACAGGTTTTGCAGCCATTGCCAGTGGTTTTGTGGTGATGCTCACGTTGCTGTTCTTAACACCTTTGCTTTATCATCTTCCACAGCCAACACTAGCTGCGGTCATTATCTTAGCGGTATTTAATTTAATTAAGTTCAAGCCAATTAAATATGCCTGGAAGGTACAAAAGCATGATGCTGTAGTATCTGTTATTACATTCCTACTTACCTTGGCTCTTGCACCACATTTAGAGCAAAGTATATTGGTAGGTGTGATTTTATCGATGGCACTGTATATCTATCGCACTATGCGTCCTCGTATTTGCATACTTTCATTCCGTAAAGACGGCACGCTGGCAGATGCAGAAGCTAATATTCTTCAAACCTGTCCAAAGATGTCTATCATCCGTTTTGATGGACCACTATTCTTTGCTAACACAGGTTACTTTGAGGAGAAGGTTCTGGAGCGTGTTGCCTCTAAGCCTGATTTGAAATTCATTATCATTGATGCGGAGGGTATCAATGAAATTGATGCCACAGGTGAGGAGATGCTGCATCAACTTGCTGTGCGCTTACATAGCTTGAATATTGAATTCTTATTCTGTCGCACTAAAAAACAGGTAATGGATATTTTCCTAAAGACAGGCTTTGCTAGTGATGCTTGGTTAGATCATTTCCATCACACTGAACAACAGGCGATCCGTTTTGCATTGGAAAAAATTGAGCCTTGTTCTGCAAACACACAGTGTCCACTATGCACAACGGTAACTGTTAAATAAGTAGCTTTAGATAACGATCTATCTGACTTATTTTGTCACGCGATAGAATAAGTCAGACACTATATGACCTTTACGTAAGCCTCTTTGTTCGAAGCGTGTAGCAGGGCGCTTTAATCCTAATGGATTTGTCTCACACTCTAACGGCTGCAGGCTATCTTCTAGTTGCAGCACTTGTATTCGCATGAACTTAATATAAGGCTGCCAATCACTGGCCAAATGTAATACCGCGTCTGCCTGCATACTTTTCACCACCACTTCTAAAAATTCTCTCTGTACTAAGCGACGTTTTTTATGTTTCTGTTTTGGCCAAGGGTCAGGAAACCACACCATCATTCCAGCTAGCTGATTATCCGCAACTTTCTTACCGATGAATTCAATCGCATCAGTATTCACTATGCGTATGTTGTTTAACTCTAGCTGATGTATCTTTTGCAGTACCGCACCTATACCGGGGCGATATACTTCTATACCTACAAAATTGTAATCTGGTTTTTGCTGTGCTATTGAGATAAGTGAATCACCGGCACCGAACCCAACATCTACGATTAATGGTTGTACCTGATCAAAATAGTAATTTAAGTCGCTATTATCGGGAATGTCAGCATCGATACCATAGGCTGACCAATGTTGGTCTAGTGCGCGTTTTTGCGCATCCGTGAAGCGTCCCTCACGTATCACAAAACTGCGAATGGTGCGTTTAAGGCTGGGTCCTAACATCGGCTATGAACTAATTGTGTCTCCGATCGGAGAAGAAGCTGATGCAAAGCGACGTTTAGGCATGCGCCCTGAGCAATAAGCTAATCGACCTGCCAGTATCGCGTGCTTCATGGCTGTTGCCATCATTACTGGATCCTGTGCCTGTGCGATGGCAGTATTCATCAGCACTCCATCACAACCTAACTCCATAGCGATAGCCGCATCGGAGGCTGTTCCCACACCCGCATCCACCAAGATCGGTACCTGCGCATTTTCAATAATTGTCAGTATGTTGTATGGATTTTGTATGCCTAAGCCAGAGCCGATAGGTGCCGCCAATGGCATCACCGCAACACAACCTATATCTTCCAACTGTTTAGCAATAATCGGATCATCATTGGTGTATACCATGACATCAAAGTCTTCTTTGACCAATATTTTAGCCGCTTTGATGGTGTCGATTACATTCGGTAATAATGTTTTTTGATCAGCTAGTACTTCCAGCTTAACCAAATTGTGGCCATCTAATAACTCTCGCCCCAAATGACACACTCTAATGGCATCCTCAGAGGTGAAACATCCCGCGGTATTGGGTAACAGAGTAAACTCATCCATGGGGATGTAGTCGAGCAAATTAGCCTGTTCTGAACTCTGCCCAATATTAGTTCTACGCAATGCGACTGTGACTATTTCTGCACCACTGGCTTGAATGGCCGTGCGAGTCTGCTGAAAGTCTTGGTATTTACCCGTCCCCACTAACAGGCGTGACTGGAACTCATAGCCAGCAATTTTCAGTGTTTGCGAATACTTTTGCTGCTTGTCTGTATTTTCAACCATGACTGTTAGCCACCACCTACGGCTTGGATGATTTCAACATGATCTCCCTCAGAGAGCTGAAATCCATTATGGTTTGATCGACTAATAACATCTTTATTGACCTCAATGGCAATACGTTTGTGATCTAAGCCTAACTCGGCTAACAACTGTGTAATGGTGGTCTTTGTTGGCAGTTGTTGTAGTTGGCCATTAACTGTGATCTGCATATGTCTGTTTTATTAGGTATTGTGGGTCACTGGGTAGCGAGCTCGGTATTAACAGAGCTTCCTGTGCCAGTTTATTTATGAATCCTATGTATAGCCAGTACTGGCAGCAATTAACGAGTACTTATATTAAGGCACTCGACACTATATCTCACAATAATATAGTGGCACTCACCTGGCATGCTGGCAAGTATCATCATGGATTGCTTGGAAATCAAAATACCAGAAATGTATGAAAAGAATAGTCACATCATTTCTAATCTGATTGAGCATAGCCTTGCGGATAGCTATTCAGTGCTGATTTGCAGAGGAGTATTGCCATTTAAGACGGTATGACTTTCAAGTGAGAAGGTCATACCATCGGTATCAGTGAGATTAATGACTCTTATTTAGAGATTTTTAGCCAACTCATCTAACTCATTCAAGCCAACTTTAACGACTTTGACGCCTTTGGCTGTTAACACTACATCAACCACGCGTCGATCTGTCTTACTACGCTCTCGAGTGATGTAACTAAGTGATTCCAACTGATCTAAATAGCGGCTGATGGTGGCAGGCTCAACTTGTAGATGTTGTGCAACAGCCGCAGGTGTAACCGCATGTTCACTCCATAATGTCACTAGCACTTGCCATAAATTATAGTTAATACCATGACGTGCTACCTTTTTACTGATGCCGTGACCAATCTGACGTGCCATGACACTTACATCAATCAGTAAGTTGGCGCGGTCCTTGACGGGTGTGCGCATATCTTTTAGTTTTTTTGGCACAATATCTTTATTAAAGTCTCTCGTTGTGATCATATATCTATCCCCAGGCTGATCGTTTCTAAAGTGGCTGCATTATCTCGTTTTATTGAGTTAAATACATGTTATTAATAACGATATTTACAATCTTTTACAGCTATGAACTATTTACATGCGATTATGATGTGCTTCGCAATTATTAAAACCAATAACGTATGAAATCCAAGGTTTACTTGATAGGCGGCGGTCTCATAGGACTATACAGCGCTTATGCACTGACCCAAAAGGGTGCGCAGGCCATCATTATTGATCAAAGTACAATCGGTTCGGAGTGTTCAACTGCGGCTGGAGGAATACTTTCACCACTACCGCCCTGGAACTATCCTGAATCTTTACATGAATACTTGCCCGCCGTGAGCAAAACCTATGCACAACTTGCCCAGCAATTGCAGAGAGATACTCAGATGGATATCGAATATCAATCTTGTGGAATGCGTATATTTTGTCCACAGCATGAGCTAGTCATCGGCGCTAATTGGTGTCAACAACATCAAACACGCCACTTAGTTGAACACAACTCTCTGTATCTTCCTGATGTAGCACAGCTCAATCCCGCCGCATTAGTCCAAGCTATGCACAAAAAATTGATTGAATGTGGTGTCGAGTTTATGGAAAACACTCAAGTGGGAGCCTGTCATGTGAAGCAGGGCCAACTGCAAGGAATTAACACATCACGTGGCTATCTTGAGTGTGAGACTTTACTTTGGACAACGGGGGCTTGGGCTAATCGTTTATCTCAGCAGGCTGGCGATATAAATGCACCCAATGTACGCCCGATAAAAGGACAAATGATAACCTTTGCTTGCCCTGATATT
Source organism: Gammaproteobacteria bacterium (assembly GCA_965658595.1). Classification (GTDB taxonomy): domain Bacteria; phylum Pseudomonadota; class Gammaproteobacteria; order UBA4575; family UBA4575; genus UBA1858. The sequence goes on from CBFHSW010000080.1 coordinate 21,594, forward strand.
ACTTTAAAGGAGATCCTTTACAAAGATGGCCACTACCTAATACCGCGTAAAAATGGCTTCATCATGGCCGGCAGTACCCTGGAGGACAGTGGATTTGATAAGTCTACGACAGCCGCAGCACTGCAAGCATTGACTCAGCGTTCTATTCAATTAATCCCTGAACTTGCCAATGCATCGATCACTGCCCATTGGTCAGGTTTACGTCCTTATTCAGACAACAAATTGCCTATCGTACAAGCTCATTCTGAAGTACAAGGCTTGTATTTAAATTGTGGTCATCATCGTTATGGTATTTGCATGGCGCCTTATAGCGCTGAAAAAATTACCCAGCTCATTCTTAAATAAAATTCTTCACACATTACTCCTGTGGCCATGATTACTATGAGCTAATTCGCTCATAACAATCTCCATATATCTGTAACAAATATCACAGACAAAAGCTATTTTGACTGCCACCCTTATTCGCACAGTTTTTATATTGTTACCCAAAAAAATTAAACCACTGTGGCATATTATTCATGAATGTATCTATCCAACCATCTCACATTGTTAAACACCGCGGATTAATCGCACTCAGCGCACTTGGCGCTACAGTCCGTAATGATCCATTGACGTCTTGTGAGCCTATATCTAAAATTTTTATTTTATTGCTATTCTTTACATAGGTCTGAAAAAATAATTGTCCAAATTGCATTGCCGTGTCATGCATTTTTTCTATCC
>CBFHSW010000081.1:0-4487 GCA_965658595.1 Gammaproteobacteria bacterium
TGTTGGAGTGGATGGTGATGGCCATGGCATGACCTTACAACAGTTAATTGATAGTGCCATGGCTTCCAGCTCGTCACTGTTTGATCCCACGCTTGAAAGTGTTGGACAGCGTATTTTGCAAGCTGTCTCAGATACTCGTCGGAGCGTAGGAGACAATACTAATCTCGGTATAATCTTATTAGTCGCTCCCATTGCACATGCCCTCGTGATCAATTGCTCACATGGACTGGAGCAGTCAACTGATTTGCAGGTTTTAACGGCAGAGGTGTTAAATCAGCTGACAATTGAAGATGCAATCGATGCGTATCAAGCCATACAAACCGCACAACCGGGCGGCATGGGTGAAGTAGATGACCATGATGTGTCAGACACACCGACGATTACCCTCAGGCAAGCGATGGAGATTTCAGCCCCCTACGATCGAGTTGCCTATCAACTCCATACGAATTACAAGGATATATTTGATCATAATTTGCCCGTTTACTGGCAATATCTAGAAAAATGGCAAAAACAGCACTGGGCCGCCACTGCAGTTTTCTTAAGTCAATGGGTGCGTGAACCAGATACATTGATAATTCGTAAGAAAGGTCTATTAAAAGCTAAACAAATTAGTGATATGATTGCGCCTCTTACTGAGCAGGTATTGGCTTCGGATGATCCTCAACTAGTTGAGGATGAATTGCTAGCATTGGATAGAGACTTAAAATCCAGAGCTATTAATCCCGGGACAACGGCAGACATTACTGTTGCTTCGTTATTCGTGGCACAACTTGAGCTGATAAGAAAAAAGGGACATTCTACTTCTTGAGCACTTACTAGTAGTCTCATAAGAAAATCCCCATAATTTATTTATCGTTGTTTGTTAACAAGCAAAAATTTTAGGAGAATAAAATGGCAGTAGTCAATCGAGTAATGGTAGGTGAATCATTAGTTAATGATAATGATCCATCTGGCACTATGGCAGAAATCGCTCACATCGACTTATTAATGGGCCCACGTGGTTCAGCAGTTGAGACAGCATTCTGTAACGGTTTAGTAAATAACAAAGATGGTTTCTCTACTTTGTTAGCGGTTGTAGCACCTAACCTTCCTTGCAAGCCTAACACTATGATGTTCAATAAAGTGACTATCAAAGGCGCTACTCAAGCAGTTCAAATGTTTGGCCCAGCCCAGGCTGCTGTTGCTAAAGCAGTTGCTGATAGTGTTGAAGACGGTACTATCCCAGCTGACGAAGCTGATGATATCTTCATCTGTGTAGGTGTATTCATTCACTGGGAAGCTAAGAGTGATGAAGCAATCTACGAAAACAACTACAAGGCAGTTAAAGAGTCTATTGAGCGCGCTATCAAAGACGAGCCAAATGCTGCGACAGTTGTTGCACAAAAAGACACAGCAGAGCACCCATTCAAAGGTTTCTAAGCTAAGTCTTAAAAGTTGTATAAAAAAGCCCTGGTTTCCAGGGCTTTTTTTTGTCTATTATTTGTAGTGTGTTCGGCTGATCTTAACCATGGACAGTGCTAGGTTTGTGCGAGAAACACACATATCACGCAATAATGCTTGTATAATCACACAAAGTGCATAATGCAACGATCCATAAATGAACGACTCATAAACGACACTATGAAATGTCTTGAATGTAATACTGAAGTGACATCACTGAATAACGAGCACCTGGCAGGGTGTTGTGGCTTAACTCTGCAAGAATATGCTATCAAGCATCATTGTTCGTTGGACTTACTCGTCAATGAGTCTGATGTAAATTTAGTCGATGACATAAAGCATTATGTACTTCCCAGTGAGGTGGCCAATGTTCGTGCAAACACTATTATGCAGGCCTTATTACTTACTCAGTCATTCAAGCAGGAGCAAGACTATTGGGTATTGCATAGTGATATTCGACGCCTAGATGAATTGTTATGGTATGGGAGAGAGTTGAGTACATTTGGTGCGCAATATCGCCAAGACTATTGTTACTCTTCAACCAGCCATCGAGTGATAGCTGAGAATAAGCTCAAAATCCCTGTCGCATATGAGCATAAGTTTCCTTCAGATCAGCCCTATGACTTGTCTGATTTATTTGTGGCAGTGTTGGTTGCACAAAGTGGAGAGTATTTGAATGGCTATGTATATTTGCGATTGTCGGAAACACATTCTGTTCAGAGTTTAGTCACACAATTACGCGATGATTATCAGATACGATGGACCCAGCTAGATAATATAAATAATCAACATGAAATACTTTTACGCACTGAGTCCATACAGGATGCTCAGCGCTTATTGCAATTGATCGAACCACAGCTCAAAAACATACCGTGTGTCAGTGATCGCTATTTTTCAACTACTACTGAGGCCATAGTCAGTAAAGAACTGGTATTTGATTCTGCTCATTTTATTACTGATCATCCAGGTAAATGTGAAAATCTCCACGGTGGCCGCTATACATTAAATGTGAAAGTCCGAGGTAATATAGACCCACTCACAGGTTTTGTGATCGACTATGGCTACTTAAAATCAGTTGTGAAACACAGAGTCATACAATACCTCGATCATCAGAACCTTAATTATGTGAATGCTGATTTAGGCTGGAGATCCAGTACTGAGCTGATTAATATATTCATCTGGGAGCAATTGATAGATTACTTGCCCGGGCTAGAGGAGTTGCAAACTTTTGAAACTACTCAATCTTATTGTGTGTATAGAGGGCCTAGCTTGGAAGAATTCCAGACTCAAGCACGTCATGGTTTATTGAAACACTTCAGCGATAAAAAATTGGGCCAATCAATTTTAAGAAATCAACTTATACAGTCATCTCAAAATCTAAAGGTCGTCAAGCATAAGTGAGTCACACTGAGCTTTGCTGATACATTTGTTATGTAAAGCAGTTGCGATTAAAACCCCATTGATTCCATGTTGCTGTGCTTGTTGAAGATCTTTGATATCACGCATACCGCCACCCCAGTGTATACGGCATGATGTGGGGAGCTGTTGGCGTAATTTTTCATAATATTCAACATTAACACCTGTCTGCCTACCTACCTGATCAATCACTAGACAAATCACATCTGGTGGCCATGCTATTTTTAAATCTACTAGGTTAGGGCATCCCAATAACTGACCCTCTTTATAATCCAATGACAATATCGCTTGTTGGTCAGATAATTTTTTCAGTAATGTCTCAATCTGTGCGCTTTGTGTGAAAGCCTCTGAACCTATGACCGGCCGCAAATTATTGATAGATTTGTAATCTTCCAGCCAATGATTGCAATGACTACCTATATCTAACCAAAATTCGATATCAGGAAAGTTTTTCGAAAGTATCTGCCATACTGAGGGTGAGTAAGCTTGTAAGGTAATAGCGTCTAAATCAGCAATATAAATTGTATTAAAATCTGTAAGCGATAGAATGCTCTCAACCACATCATTCAAGTTTGCAGAAGGGCATAGTAAGCTTTTTACAGGCTGATAGCTTGAGCGATGTCCAAACTTTGCAAGTACGACTTGCCCCTGCATATAATCTATAACAGGAATAATTTTCATAACAATGCGCTTGTTTATCTCAGAGTATATTACTGGTGGTGGTCTTGCGCATGATCCTCTACCTGAGAGTTTAAAACAAGAAGGTCTGATGATGCTAAAAGCATTAGTTCACGATTGTCAGCAAATTGATAATTGTGAAATCACTCTTACAATGGATTCAAGAATTCAATGTAAGTTTGAACGAGTTGACATCATTCAAGTAGATCACAACAGCAACTATATTGATATCCTTCAAAAACACGCTGTCAAACATGATAAAACTTGGGTGATTGCACCTGAATCAGAGGGTGTGTTAGCAGACATTATCGAATTTTTAGCGCAACAAAAAGTCACAACTGTGAATTCTAATTTAGAAAGCATCAGAGCATGCTCAGATAAGCAGCTATGTGATAGTCATTTAACAAACCATGGTGTGAACACGATTGCTCGTCTTGCAGACCATGAACTGCAAAATTATCAACAAGCAGTAATTGTTAAGCGACGTGATGGTGCGGGCTGTGAAGATATGAAAAAGTGCCCATCTGGTTTAGCAGCTTTAGAATACATGAGTGGTTTTGATATGTGCGCGGAAGCATGGTATGTGCAACCCTACATAGAGGGTGAGCATAAAAGTTTAAGTTTAATCTGCATTAACGGTAAGGCCAAAGTGTTAAGTTGTAATACTCAAGTGATTAGTTTTGAAGGTGCGGTGCAATTGATTTCATGCATTACTAATGATGGCGTGATTGGTGAAGATATAGAAACTTTAGCAAATGATATTGCCAGTGCATTTCCCGGTCTAAAAGGCTATGTTGGTGTGGATCTGTTAGAAAACCACACAGGCCGTTATGTGATAGACGTGAATCCACGCTTAACATCTTCTTATGTCGGTTTAAAACAATGCTTGATTGATAATCCTGCGCAGCTATGTGTGCAATTATGTGAAACAGATAGATTGCCTAGACAAATAC
>CBFHSW010000082.1:0-34377 GCA_965658595.1 Gammaproteobacteria bacterium
TACTGTAGATATTCTCGGGCGTTTGGTTCACCTTAACCGCACTTGAAAAGGTCTCACCATAATCTTGTGAAACACTGCTATATACATGCCCCTCATGCACAAATACCACCCATAACCGCTCATCCTGTCCGAAATATGCTGAAGGAGAACTGCCTGTATGTACGCTGACCCCATGTGTGATAGCACTATCGTTGGATGTTGTTGCCTGCGCTGATTGGAAAAGCAACAAAGAGAACACACTGAGAATCATGATGAGAACTATAGATAGGGTAATGGGTTTATATGAGCTGATATTTTGTCTAGTGTTAAGATTTTTCATCATGTGAATTTTTATGGATGTTATGTGAACTATTCATGGTTCGATTTTTGCAGATCAAATTCTAGTCTGCGTTAGCACCATCTTACTGAATTAAACAATCACAATTGAATAACTCTTATGACGTATCTTAACCCAGTCAAATCGCGTACCAGTGCGACAAATTGACACATTCTTATGATGTGCTGAGTTAGATATCATTGCCCGCCTTTACAACTCACCAATTTTTATATCATGACTAATACCAATCGTTATATCTTCTCCATCATCTTAATGATCAGCTTATTATTTATACACAGCTCTTTGATAGCAGAAGATCTGCCTGAAATTACTATCGAAGATAAATTATTTGAAGATACCACTGTCATCAGTCCGACCACCGTGGTCACTGAAGAGCAATTAGAAAAAATTAATTTTGCCACCACCGAAGATGCGATCGCGCTAGAACCTAGTCTTGTGGTACGTCGTCGATTTATTGGTGATGCTAATGGTGTGATTGGTATTCGTGGCTCCAATATGTTCCAAGGACATCGCTCTATGGTGTTTTCTAACGGTATCCCACTACATTATCACTTGCAAACACGTTGGTCTGGTGCCCCTCGTTGGTCATTAGTCTCACCGGGTGAAATCGAAGAAATTGAAGTCATTTATGGCCCTTTTTCAGCGGAGTACTCAGGCAACTCCATGGGCGGAGTTGTTAACATTAAAACTAAATCACCCACTGAGCGAAAATTCACTCTCGAGGGTAATTTATTTGTCCAAGATTATGATGAATATGGCACCGACGAATCTTTCAACGGCAGCCGTGGCTTCTTTTCCTATGAAGATAAGATTGAAGATCTAACCATTTTTACCTCTTATAATCGTCTCGATAATAATAGTCACCCACAGTCTTTTTATTCTAGTACAGGCACAGTGGCTAACACGGGCACTTCAGTCGGCGGTATCATCTCCGGCCAAGACAGCTCAGAGTCTGATGTCTTCTACTATGGTGATAGTGGAACTGAAAACGCACGATCAGATTTACTAAGTGTAAAGCTTGGGTATGATTTTGGTGATTATGAGTTACGAACTTCAATGGCTTATGAACAACGTGATCGTCGCCAAAAAAACTTGAATAACTATGTGACCGACGTTAATGGCGATACCGTCTGGAATGGTACGGTTAATTTTAATGGCCAAGACATCAGTTTGAGATCAAGTAACTTTCAAGAACAATACCAAGATCGCAACAGCTTGTTGTTTGGGGTCGGTTTAAGTGGCCCAGTAGGACAGACTGATTGGATATTCGACCTACACTATAGTGACTTTGAAATCCTAAAAGATGATGAGATCCGTACAGGAAGAAATCCATCCGATCCTGATTATGTGGCGACTAATGAAGCATTGGGCGCCCGTATAACAGAGGCGGATGATACTGGCTGGGAAACTTTTGATATCAAATTGGGCACCGATTATTTATTAGGTAACGAAAACGCACGTCTGTCTATTGGTTTTCATTACGATGAATATGAGCTGTCTGTGAAACCCTATAACTATGATGCAATCAATAACATCAAGGGTGATAGCCGTGGAGCCAGTGGAGGTGAAACCAGCACTAAAGCGGTGTTTGCTCAATTTGGTTATGCCTTTACAGATCAATACGATCTTGCTTTAGGTGTGCGTTATGAAGATTGGGAATCTAAAGGTGGTTTTAGTGATGATGGAGAGGTAGTTGTTGCTAATCGTGATGAGCAAGAGATATCACCTAAATTATCATTAGGCTATTTCCCAACCAGTGATGTGGCGGTGCGTTACTCAGTGGCACGCGCGGTGCGCTTCCCTATCGTAGAAGAGCTATACAGAAATGAAACAGCGGAGAACTTTGAGTTCATATCTGATCCAGATCTAGAACCTGAAGATGGTATACATCACAATCTGTCCATCGAGAAAATGCTCAATGCGGGTCAAGTCAAATTAAACATATTTCATGAGACTGTTGATGATGTCATCTTCACTTTCAGCGGTGAGCTAGCTGGTGGTGGATCTCAATCTACAACACTCCCTGTAGATGAAGTTGAAACTACCGGTGTAGAGTTTATCTACAACCAAGATAACTTCCTCAGCTCACCATTTGATATACGATTCAATGTTGCCTACACAGATGCCGAGATCACCAAAAATACCCTTAACCCTGATATAGAAGGCAAGGATTTTCCTCGCATTCCTAAATGGCGTTCTAACTTATTAGTCAGTTATGACTACAATGACAACGTGAACTTTAATACTAGTGTTCGTTATGCCTCTAATACTCACGGCGAGTTAGATAATAGTGATACTGCAGATAATGTTTATGGCTCACATGATGATTATCTGTTTGTAAACGTTAAAACTAATTTGAAAGTTGCTGAAGATCTACGTCTAGGTGCAGGTATTGATAACCTATTCAACAAAGAAGCCTATGTTCATCATCCTTGGCCAAAGCGCACCTTCTATCTGGAAGGCAAATATACTTTCTAAGTTACTACGACAAATCTTAACTATCGACAGCACGCATCAGACAATACTTTTAGTCTGATGCGTGTAACGATGTTAAGCAAAACCAAAGTACCACTTCAACACGCATCTCTATCACTCATAGTCTTCATAATATTACTGATAAAAACCCAGATAGTTTTGTATTGGCACTTTTTTAGTCTCAAAAAAATATTGCTAATACTACTGGGATTGTTCACCGAGTTCTCGTAATGTCTCCCTCTATCATCCAATTTCATTAAGCCATCCACTTTTAACCACTCAAATTATTAGATGGCATAGATACTATAAGAGCATTAGTCGATTCACATAAAACACAATAACTTGCTATAGATTCTCAACTACCGATTCCTAATACTTGCAGAGATTGTTTTCCCTCAATACATCATCTACATCTAAATATGACCTGCACTTAATGTTTTATTCATAATCCCTCAATATATTTTTCCAGTCGTGTGTTTTAGCGATGATTCAGAATACCGATAAGCATTTCAATTAGCTATTCACACAACCTACTTATAAATATAATAGTGTACTCACTAATATAAGACACAAATCTCTATGATTCGTAAAAACACATGGATATGGTTTCAACCCATAAACTTTCAAATTATTTGGTTAATCACTATATTAGGTGGCAACCAACATGTTGTCTTTGCACTAGGCCTATTGTGTGCTCACTATCTATTTACCCCTCAACGTAAAAAAGACTTGCTCATCATCCCATTAGCGATTCTTGGTTTTGGCATTGATCTCAGCTTAACCTACCTCGGTATGTTTCAATTTACTGAATGGCCCTTTTGGTTGCTCGTGTTGTGGATAGCATTTGTCTTAAACTTCGGCCATAGTCTCAAATTCTTACGCAACTTGAATACATACGCACTTGTACTGTTAGGTGCGTTAGGTGGCTGTTACGCCTATTGGGCGAGCTGGAAACTCAATGCTGTAGCATGGCCAAATGATATGATCGTCACTGGCTCTGTGATAGCATGTCTGTGGGCGCTAATCCTCCCATCACTGGTTAAATTAGAATATCTCCTCAGTCGCTATTTATCTAATCATGTCGACTCAACCACACGCTAGTCACACTCTGAACTGTACCTAAGACTTCTCAGCGTTGACCACTATAACGTTAGCGATTAATCTGACAATGGTCACACACTGTTTGATACTCCAAACTTCAATCAACAACTCAGGCTGGGCAAATGGCACAGAATCAATCATCTATAAGCATAGTAACCATATATCTATCGTGTTTCTTATTGATACCGTTACTGATGTCTTGCACATCTAACATTACACAGTACTCACAAACCACTCCACAATTTGATATGGCGACGTTCTTCAATGGCGAACTCAGTGCATATGGCATGGTACAAGATCGCTCAGGCAAAGTAATACGCCGATTTGAAGCAGAATTATTGGGCACTTGGAATGATGAAAGAGGCATATTAGAAGAGGATTTTCTTTACAATGACGGAGAAAAGCAACGCCGTGTGTGGACCCTCACTAAACTTAACGACTCTCAGTATATAGGTTCAGCAGATGACGTCATTGGCACCGCCACTGGTCAAGCTCATGGTTTTGCTTTTAACTGGCATTACACACTGGCTGTTAAGGTTGATGGAGAAATATGGAATATTGATCTCAATGATTGGATATATCAGCTCAATGAAACACGTTTAATCAATCGTACTGAAATGACTAAATGGGGATTCAAAGTAGGAGAAATTACACTTATTATTGAAAAGCATCATTGATTTCATTTTCCACACCTTTTTTCTTCGTATTCAGTGAACTCACTCAAAGCTAGTATGATAAACAGTATTGATACTTTTTTTGCGCAGCTAAAAAGCAAACGCAAACTTGTAAAACGCTTTGAAACACGACTCGGTTATAAACCAAATCTGAAACGTCCACGCACCTATTGTGAAAAAATACAGTGGTGTAAACTTCATCACAATCATCACAGTCAATATGTAATTACACGATCTGATAAACTCGCTGTTAGAAAAGTTATTCAATTACTCGGCTACAACAACATATTATTAGAACATTATGGTAATTGGGATAACGTTAATCAGATAGATTGGGATCAACTGCCTGATAGATTTATTCTTAAAATAAATAATCGATCTGGAGATAAATATATCTGGAAAATTCCTAACAAAGCTGAAGTCGACTTGAAGCAATTACTTCCTCAGCTTAAGCAACATCTCGCTGAAACCTATGGCATCGAACATCATGAATATCATTATCAGTAAATACCCAGTCGTCTTTATGCAGAACAGTACTTAGACCCTCATGAACCTCTAAAAGATTATAAATTTTATTGCTTTGCTGGTAAGGTCGATTTTTTTTCAATCGAAGTAAAAGATCCCCAATCTATGCAGTCTCGCTCTTATCATAATCCAGACTTCTCGATTGCGGATGTTGCATTTGCCAATGACGTCAAACCACCAATCATCCCCTTCGAGCAGCCTATCAACCTACAATTTATGATCACAATTGCCGAAACACTCTCTGATAAATATCCACATGTTCGTGTGGATCTCTACAATATACATGGTAAGGTTTATTTTGGAGAACTCACCTATGTCCCTGAAAGTGGTTATACTCGTTGGATACCCACGAGTCTCGACCATCATTATGGTGAAAAAATTTATCTCAAACATCTCAAATAACACTAGCTACTCATACAATTAAATAATTCACTGTCATCTTTACAAAGTCTCCCATGCCTGTATTCACTGTTATTAAAAATCACTTTCACGAAAAGAGTTTGGTCATACAAACCCAAATCACTGCTGGCAAATCATTAATAGACCTAAAACAAGGTGGCTCATTTAGACCGCGTGATAAATACACCATTCAAATACATGACGGACATATTTACCATCCGTTAGGCAAGTATATCAACCATAGTTGTGAGCCTAATAGTTTTGTTAATCAAGAAACTGCCAACATCATTACGCTCAAAGAACTTGTTCACAATGATCATATAACCATTGATTACTATCAAAGTGAATCTATTATCTCTGTTCCATTTGATTGCTCATGTGGCTCTCCTCACTGTAAGGGATATGTCGGCACATAGCCGATATAAATCTTCATGAAAGATTCTCGTCTTATTTATCTTCGGTGTTATGGTCAGCTTAATCGACCATTCAATAATATTTTAAGTATTATAGTTACTCTAAGCTGTCTACTCTTTATTACGACAGCATCAGCTCAATATGGGCAGTATGTCGTAACTCAGGTGATCAGTATTTACGATGGAGATACCATTCGGGTCAACATTACTAATCTTCCGCCCATCATTGGTCAAAATATTCGTATACGTCTGAGCAATATTGATACACCAGAAATTAAAGGTCAGTGCTCACGCGAAAAAAAACTTGCCCTTATTGCTCGTGATCGTTTAAGACAACTAGTCAATAATGCCCATACTATTGAAATTCATAATCTCCAACGCGGTAAATACTTCAGAATCGTCGCGGATCTCATGCTTGACGGCCAAAATGCCTCTGACATCCTAATACATGAAAACCTAGGTGTTCCTTACAAAGGTGGCAAGAAAATTCATAGCTGGTGCTAATTTGAGATAAAAAAAGCCCTCTAAACTTCAGAGGGCTTGAGTATTGTAAATATTCAAAAAATAATTACATCACATACTCTACTATAAAGACTCTGCATTACTGGCTAAGTAATCTGCCACGCCATCACTAGTCGGCGTCATACCCTTGTCACCTTTTTGCCATCCAGCTGGACAAACCTCACCGTTTTCTTCAGTGAACTGAAGCGCATCAACCAAACGCAGCATTTCATCCACGTTTCTGCCTAGCGGTAAGTTATTTACCACAGCGTGCTGTACCACACCTTCTTTATCAATCAAGAATGATCCGCGCAGCGCAACACCGTCAGCATGTTCAATACCATAGCTTTGAACAATTGAATGATTAATATCAGCAACTAGTGGAAACTGTACTTGTCCAATGCCACCATTCTCTACCGGAGTATTTCTCCATGCAAAGTGTGTAAATGGTGAATCAATTGAAACACCGACTAACTCTACACCACGATCTGCGAATTCTTTTACACGTTTGTCGTGTGCAATTATTTCCGAAGGACAAACAAATGTGAAATCAAGTGGATAGAAAAATAAAACGACATATTTTCCTTTCAAAGCACTGAGAGAAAAATCATCTTTAATTTGGCCATCAGGCATAACGGCTGCAGATGTGAAATCTGGTGCGGGTGTGTTCACGAGTGTAGACATATTGGCTCCTTGTTGATTAACTTATTCATATCAAAATAAAGCGCTCATATTAACCGTATATGCAACGTCGTATCTAGTACTTATCATCAAAATCTCAAGTGTACGCCATAGACATCTTGCGCTTGCCCAATGGTATTTAAGATTATTCAAAAATACTTAAACCCTGATATCAATAATCATCAATAATTCCACACATTAGAGCCGAATGACCTGCTTTAAAAATGCGTCAGTCAAAGTCTCTCTCTCATGACTTTGTCTAGTACAAAACCTGCATTCCAGTCTAAAGTTCATATTGATTAAGTCGATTATGTCTGTTGACTGACTCTTCTTGCAAATGATAATGATTCGTATTAACATAAAGCTCACTCTCATCCACACAAAGTTTAATTTATGGTTTACGCTGATACCACTCAACACCTTTCCCCACCGGTCAAATTTATACCCGCTTGGCTAAATCATGCTGAGAAGAACTTTATTCTTTTCCTGGCGGATGCAATTGCGGACAAAGCCATCATATTCAGTAAGGTGCCCGTTGATAATGTGTTAGAGAATGTATCTTTGTTTGATGAGTATCCACATTATAATTTAGATAATGAAGTATTTGATTTTGTCATCTGTCATCCAGCGGACTTATCTGTGTTGTGTGTCATCAAACTAGATTCTAGACGCGTACCAAAACAAACCAACCCATTATGTGAGTCGACACATGAGTCTATCTGCATGGATGCCAATATCCCTTATATTGTCATTCCCGCACGGTGCGGTTATGACTCGCAACAACTTAGACGAATTTTATATCCATATGTTTTACGCTAAATTTACATAACATCTACATTATTGGCCAAGTTTGAACGCTGATGATTTTCCCCAGTAAGTCCTCTCAGTAAACACTTCAGATGAAATTTTGCTAAACCATTTCAGCCAGCTACTAATCAGAACGCTCGTACAATAATGCGCTACTGCCAAGTTGAGTTATAAAACCAATAAGATGAGATTCCCAGCATCTCTTTTGTCACTAATCCCAGCATAAAAGCAATCAAGGAAAGACTCAAAAACAAAATCACTACAAAAAATATACTTGCCCACAACCATATAAATAATTCTTTAGTGTTCTCTATGATGGCTCTAAAACCAGTCGCTGCATGTGATTTGTTGATGCTTAATGTTGAGTGAATTCTAATCAGGACGATTAAAATCATTATCAAAAGAATATCTGTCATATGTTTTCCCTGATCTAATCAGCGCTACTAATTAAACTAAATTAACAATTCAAACTTTTTATTATCTAAAATAGGTTATCATCATATCACTAGTAAGAAGCTAATGAGTCTAGGCACAAACTACAACAGTTTATCTAGGCTTAATAGTAATTAAATAATTTGGTCGATGGGACATAGCAATGGAAGATGGACATGGGCGAAGAACTAGCGGTTAATCAATCAGTACAGACAGACCCATTTATTTCCATCATAGTCACTGTCTATAACAAACAAGATGTCCTCAACACCTTACTTAATTCACTCTCGGACACAGAACTTGGATTGTGTCATGAGGTGATTATCATCAATGATGCCAGTACTGATAACTCAGAACAGATCATTCAACCTCTTTGCAAACAGCATTCGCATTTCAAATATTTTTGCCTGAATGAAAATCTTGGTGCTGGAGAAGCAAGAAATGCAGGAGCAAAAATAGCAACAGGAAAATATCTCTGCTTTTTTGATGCAGATGACGACTGCCACATGCCAGCATTAATGGACTTAAAACAACAATTAACGGCACAGCAATTTCCTGATGTGGCTATTACTAATTACGAACGCCAATTTTATGGTGAAAATCATGCACAGTATAAATTTCATAAAAATTATCTTGGGTTATGTAGTGGTCTTGAAGCGCTCCATTTGAGATTGGATAAAGTGATATGTCCATCACCTTGGAATAAAGTGTATAAACGAGACTACTGGGTAAAGAATAAATTTCTTTGGCCTAGCATGCGCCATAGTGAAGATGTCGCCATTATCAATAATTTAATAGGATGCGCCACCACTGTGCTCATCAGTGATATTAGTTATTATATATATGATATTAACGAGACCAGTCTAACCAGAGCCCTGACTACTAAGAAAATTGATCACGTTATGGAAGCGTTAGACCATATGCATCACTGTGTTCAATCCATACCCAACGTAGACACAGTCCTGCATCTGAATAATCGATTAAATCGTTGTGCCTATGCTCATTTAAGGTATTTCTTGAAAATTAACATTGCAAGCATGTCGCCTCAAACAATTGCTTATATGTGCGAAAAAATTCTTGGGTACAATCAACGCAACAATGTGACGCATGATTTTTTCATTAACGAATTCGATGGCTACAAACTGATTAAACTCTTGCAGCATCATATCCGTAAACATAGTCTAAATATTAATTTATTGAACGACTATGATCCTTTCAAACAACTATTAGTAAAATTGGTGCAATATTCACCCATCAAACTCGGTCTGTGGAAGAAGCGCAAACCCTCACGCTACTTCTCCTAGGCTTTATGCGCGTAAGGCCTGATCTAAATCAGCTATGATATCCTCAGCATCTTCAATACCTATGGACAAACGTACAACTTCTGGTCCAGCGCCAGCAGATACTTGTTGCGCCTCTGTTAGCTGCCGATGCGTTGTCGACGCAGGATGTATAATTAATGAACGCGTATCACCAATATTGGCTAAATGTGAGAATAATTGACAATTATCTACTACTTTAACACCAGCTTCATATCCACCTTTCACTCCGAAAGTGAAAACCGCGCCAGCACCTTCAGGGCAATACTTCTGAGCCAATGAATAAAACGGGTTATCAGGTAAGCCTGCATATGACACCCACTCAACGGCATCATGTTGTTCTAGGAATTTAGCAACAGCAAGTGCATTGTCTGCATGCTTTTGCATACGCAGAGGGAGTGTTTCAGCGCCAGTAATCGATAAATAAGCATTCATAGCGGACATGGTTGGCCCTAAATCTCTTAAGCCTACGGCGTGAGAATATAGTGTATAAGCCATCTCACCGAATTTCTCATGGAAATTCAAACCATGATACGCACCACACGGCTGAGACAAACTTTTAAACTTATCATTTTGTGACCAATCAAATTTTCCTGAATCAACCACTGCACCACCCATAGCATTACCATGACCTGAAATAAACTTAGTGGTCGAATGGACGACTATATCCGCACCAAATTCAATCGGACGGCACAGCGCGGGGGAAGGCAATGTATTATCAACAATAAGAGGTACTCCTGATTCATGAGCAATCTCAGCAATCTTTTCAATATCACAAACCACACCACCGGGATTGGCTAAACTCTCAGTGAATACCGCTTTAGTTTTAGGCGTCATGGCTTTGCGAAAATTCTCTGGATCCACAGGGTCAACAAAAATCACATTCCAGCCAAACTTCTTAAAGGTATGACCAAACTGTGTAATCGATCCTCCATAGAGTTTGTTCGATGCCACAAAGTCATCACCACTTTCCATGAGTGCAAACAGCGCGAGTAATTGTGCTGAATGACCGGATGCCGTACAGGTAGCACCTACTCCTCCCTCCAGACTTGCCACTCTATCTTGAAACACACTGACGGTAGGGTTCGTTAATCTTGAATAAATAAAGCCACTATCTTCGAGACCAAATAATGCGGCTGCGTGGTCTGCATCTTTGAAAACAAATGCGGTGGATTGTGTGATTGGTACAGATCTCGCGCCGGTAGTTGGGTCTGCCTCTGCACCTGCATGCACAGAGCGTGTTGCAAATCCGTAATGTTTGTCGTCGCTCACGTAAAACCTCGCTGGTTGTATTACAACACCATTATTGGTGATGAGTATTTTATGGCATGATCGTAGCTGTTAGCTTGGCGATGCTCAAGTGCTTATATTTGACTGTGTATACATGTGCACTTAATCGAATGGACATATTCCTCTGTTGAATAAATCAAGCAGTTGTTAACTACAATCTAGCGTGATCTAAGGGAGACTCCTTGTATGACACACAACCATACACTATCGAAACATCTGCTCACTATTGAGGAAACCTTAACCATTCTCGATGAATGTTTGGATAATGATAGGCGCAGCACTCAACAACACATCCAAACACTCAAGACTTTTTATTCCCCTTTATTTGATTTCGATTATTCTGAATCGGGGTCTTATTACTACGCGGGTCTGAGGTCTCTCTGCCATCATTATATTGAGCAACCCGTTGCAGATCTATATTTATCCGATGCTTTCAAACACAGTCTAATTACTCTAGAACAAGTCAGCCTGTTAAGTTTAGATCGTCAGAAAAATCATTCAGCACTCACCGATCAACTTTTGGCATTAGCTGATGTTTGGCATCTTAATCAAACTATGGATGTTCCTGAGCTGATCCAACAAGCTTTACGTAAAATGCGCTATGATGTGATGCAATCGAATATCCCACCAGTAGCCCCCTGAAAATGACCGAAGCACTTGAAAAATTAGTTGTCGTTGTCAACAACGATAAAGTATTAGAGTATTTTCGTGACCGACCGTTATCTGAGAAGCAACAACGCGACTTGGAAACCATCGATGCCAAACTCGCGCAGGGCTTTGAAATCGCCGGTGAGCTAGTCACATCACCCAGCCCGCAGGACAAAGCTATGTTTGTGGCTAATCTTCTAATCAGTGCCCTACATGAAGATGAAGAGGCTAAAATCAGTTTATCCTGTGCTTATCTGGCCAAATATTATCCAGACTTAAAGCAGGTTAAAGCCAGCGTGCATGAGGATCGTTGCACTATTCAACTCATCAACGATCAAGTGTACGTGGAAGAAACTAAAATAGAGTTCACTGCTAAGGATCAACTGATTTAAGCACTGCCACGAGCTTTTATCTCATACCAAAACACATCAGTCTGAAAACATTTTTTGCACAAATTTCAAGCAAATACCGCTTTATCCCCATCAGTTTTCTGATCACTTTCACACCCGTTGACTATGAATACTAGGTTGTTGCTTTTTTACCACGAACAGACTCCCTGTTGCTGTCATTTTTGTTCTTTGCAAAAATTTTTATGCCAGTTAAATCCTATTTTGATGCCAAATATGACGATATAATCACAATTCATAGCCTGTGGTCTTTATGAGACATTTATCACAATTTTTGTTGGTAAATGTGTACTTTTATGTGGTAGGATTGCAACGTTCGGTTGGGATAGCCTATTTCGTAGGCGCAACCTTCGGAGCAACTCGAGTACATTTAACTTAAATCAATGAGAGGAGTCTCAATGAAAAAACTATTAGGTGGCGCTCTTGCGCTAAGCCTTACTGCGACATCTGCCTTCGCTGGCGTGTCTACAGGTAATGCTGATTCAAACTGGACTATCTACGGATGGCAGAACTGGTCATATGAAATGGTCGATGATGACAACCGTGATTTCTCACGTATCAACAACAACGCTGCAAACATTGGTTTTGCTGCTTCTATTGATACTGGCATGAGTGACATGAAAGTTAACATGCAGTGTGAGCAGTTCACATTCCACAACCGTTTCAACGGTTTCAGTGATTTCTGTAACAGAAACTCAAAGATCAGCTTAAGCGGATCTTTCGGTGAAATCATGTTCGGTCAATGGTTACTTCCATACAACGAAATGGTTGCACAATGGGTTGACCCATTCTATGACGCAGGTGCGGATTCACACACTTCAATCATGGGTAATATTGGTAGTAACGGCAACTTCTACAATGGTAGTGGTTTCGGTGACAACAACTCATTCAACCGTCGTCAAGAAGAAATCGTTCAGTACTTCAGCCCAGACTTCAATGGCTTTAAGTTCAGAATCGCTACTACAAACGCTAATCGCGATGGTGCAGGTGAAGAGCAAGCTGTAACAGACAGTAACGGTAATGCTGGTGAAGCAGATCCACGTATCTGGTCAATGGGTGCATCTTACGACTCAACTATGGCTAATGGCGATTCAATCTGGTTAGCGGTTACTCATGAGAGACATGACGAGTGGGCAGCAGTTGGTTTCCAATGTTCAGATTCTGATGACAAAGCGTATCGTATCGCAGGTCGTTACATCCACAACATGGCTAACGGTGCATTCATCAAAGTCGCGGGTATGTGGGAAACTCTTGAGTATGAGTGGGACAACTGTGCCGCCAATACAAACAAGATGTCTACCGCTAACACTGTTGAAATCGAAAGAGACGCATTCATGCTATCTGCTGTGGCAGGTTTCGGTAATGGCTTCGACGTTCGTGCATCATACATGGATGCTGATGAGCTAGAAGTTGATGGATCTGATCAAGACAACACAGATGCTAAAGCATACAACTTAGGTGTTTACTACACTATGCCTGCTGGCACAGAGTTAAGAGCTACTTACTCTAAAGTTGATAACGAGTCTGCTGCAGGTTATGACTTCGGTATCGGTGGTACAGCAGCGGCAATCGGTGATGATGTTGAGATGTTCGCAGTTGGTATCGTTCAGTGGTTCTAAGCTGAAACGATCTTAAACCTTACGGTTGGAAAGGCACCTTCGGGTGCCTTTTTTTTGGCTTTTAATCACTCTAAGCATGATGATTAAAAAGCTGATTTTCCCATCACTATCTTGTACTATCCTGAGTTCAGAAATTTTAATCATCGGGTATAGATACATGTTGAAAAAATGGTTGCTTGTAGTTGTTATCCTCACCAGCCCATATGCATGGGCAGGCTGTGATCCTGAGACGGTAGATTTTTACCTCAAAAAAGGCTTCAACCCAGAGCAAATTACTCAACTATGTGCCGACTCAACACCAACTACACCTAGTTATCAGCCTTACCAAAAGCCTGTGGTAATCGTCAAACAGGGCTATATGCCTGGCATGTCAGAAGAAGAGAGCCGTGCCATACGCACACTCAAAGGCAGTATCGATGCACGTTCTGTTGACGTCACAGACGCTAAGATCAACTATATTTCCAAGCTATGTCTGAGGGTTGGTAATTCACCTGAACTTGAACAGCGCATCACTAAATGTGTAGATGTGGCTTACTCTATTTCACGCGATGATCTTAAGGTGCGCGAATCTGGTTCAGGCATGATGTTTTTTGGACGTGAATCGGTCACAGTCACCAGTGCTAAAGTCCTCAGGAAATTAACCGTTAAAGATCCATGGTCATCTATGCCACCAGATCTCGCTATCAATTTAAAACGCAAATATGAATCATTGAACGATCCCACTGTGATTGATATTCCACTGCGTCGCAAAGCTGCACCTCATGAAGTGATTGACGCTATTCGCTCACTATCTGCGGTTACATCCAATGTGAATACAGGATCACAATCCAGTGAAGTCGAAAAAATCTTAAGTGATGACTATGTGCCTCCGACTGAAGAAGAGTATGTCGCTTCACAGCCCACTTATGAACAAGAGAAAGAGCAAGAAAAAAAGAAAAAGAAGTGGTGGAATCCGTTTGATTAAGGCCTCGCTGGTAAGCGCTTAATCCGTGTCAGGTGTCTCGATCTTCTGAATCAAAGATCGCTCATGCATGGCACTAGGTACAGAGATATCCATTAGCTCCAATAATGTGGGGCTCACACCACCAAGACCTCGACCCGCTTCTAAAGTGAATATCTCATCACTATGCTTCATCACCATACAGGGCACTGGGTTAGTGGTGTGCTGAGTATGAGGGTCTCCCGTCAAAGCATCATACATTTCGTCACAGTTCCCATGATCTGACGTGAGTAATACATTCACACCCTGTTCAATCGCTGCATCTAATAAACGTCCAACCTGTTTATCCATAAACTCTAAAGCCTTGATAATGGCATCAGGTACAGCGGTATGCCCGACCATATCGCCATTAGCATAATTAACGATAATTAAACTATGCACGCCCGCTTCGACTGAATGGATGACAGCATCTGTCACTTCTTTAGCACTCATTTCAGGCTGTAAGTCATAAGTGGCGACTTTAGGAGAGGGCACCATAGTTCGGTCTTCACCCGGATATGGTTTTTCTTTACCCCCATTAATAAAAAAAGTCACATGAGGATATTTTTCTGTCTCTGCACAGTGGAACTGTTTTAATCCACAATTGCTGACTACTTCGGCTAATGAGATAGTGGGATGTTCGGACTTGAATGCCACCGGACTAGTAAATGAGGAATGGAACTCAGTCATAGTGCACATATGAATGGGCTGATATTCATGGCGATCAAACTCTTTAAAATCCTTCTCTGCTAAGGCTGCACCCAATTGACGTGGTCGATCATTACGAAAGTTAAAGAAAATAACCTCATCATCGTCTTGTATTCTATCCGTTCCTTTGATGATTGTGGGGGTAATGAACTCATCCAGAGTTTCTTTTTTATAACTCATTCTGATTGCGAGTCGTGCTGACTCTTCAACTAACACATCACCATTACCGACCAAGGCATTAAACGCACTTTTGGTTCTATCCCAGCGTCGATCTCTGTCCATTGCATAGTATCGACCAATCACTGTGTGGATGGCGCCGCGGGCTTCTTCCAGAGGTTTATTGAGTTCCTCTAAATAACTCAGGGCGGTATTCGGGCTAGTATCACGTCCGTCTGTAATCATATGCACAGCCGGTTTGACGCCATGCACCTTACACATTTCTAATAAAGCTTTGAGATGCTCAATATGTGAATGCACACCACCATCAGATACCAAACCTAATAGATGAATAGGTCGTGATTTCTTGCGCGCTTTTTTAATGGCTTTAAGTAATACATCATTCTTGAAGAAACGGCCATCATGTATCGCATCATTAATCAGCACTAAATCTTGATGGATGATATTGCCACAACCCATGGTGATATGACCGACTTCCGAATTGCCCATCTGACCATCGGGTAATCCCACCGCTGCGCCAGACGCTTCCAGAGTAGTGTAGGGGTATTCACTAAAGAATGAATCTAGGCGTGGAGTATGTGCTTGAGTAATCGCATTATGATCGCCTTGGGTATTCACACCAAAACCATCCAATATGACCAACATAGCGCGGCCGGATGAAGTCTTTTTGTCAGTCTTTGCCATCTTTTTCTGCAGTATTATCTTGTGTCTCTAGCAACTCGATCTCATCCAGTTCCTGATCCATTTCTTGTTCTGTCATGGCGCGAAAACGATTATCGTCATCACTTGCCTGTGTTTTTGTTTTTACTAGCCTCGACATGATCAGTCCCAATTCAAATAACAACCATACCGGTATAGCCAGCAATACTTGAGAAATCACATCGGGAGGTGTCAGCAACATACCCACGACAAAGGCGCCAACAATAACATATGATCGCGCTGCAGCTAATGCCTCGACTGTGGTGACACCCGTCATGACTAATACAAATGTTAGTACTGGCACTTCAAATGCCGCGCCAAAAGCAATAAACATTTTTGTCACAAAATCTAAATAACGACTGATGTCGGTCATCACCGACACACCCTCTGGGGTCGTCGCTGTAAAGAATCCAAATACTAACGGAAACACCACGAAGTATGCGAATACCATGCCCAGATAGAATAGTATCGAACTTGAGGCAAGCAAAGGTAGTACCCATTTTCGCTCATGCTTATACAAACCCGGTGCGATAAATGCCCATACTTGATAAAGAATCCAAGGGATAGTCATCACCACGGCGAGTAACATAACTAACTTAAAAGGCGTTAAAAATGGAGAGGCCACATCGATTGCGACCATAGTGCTTTGCTCAGGCAGATGCTTCAGCAGAGGTTCTGCCATGAATGAATAGAGCGTGTTTGCAAAGGGAAACAAGGCCAATAAAACTACGACTACACCCAACAGGACTTTGATCAGTCGATCACGCAGTTCCACCAGATGTGTGACCAAACTCTCTTGCTTATCGGTTTGTTCTTGATTACTCACAATACCCACACCCACTCATGATATCTGTTCATGATTTTTCTTCAGTCTTTATTGGTTCACTCACCGTTGGATCATTGGTATGAGTCGATTGACTGGTAGGATTAGAAGGTGATTGTGCCACAGCCGCATCAACTGCTTTGCTCATGTCCGATTGTTCAGCACTGATATTTCGTATCTCATTTTGTGTGCTGTGTTCGGCATCTTTGAGAATATTTCTGAGCTGAGAAATTTCACTTTGTTGTTGTTCGAGCATTTCTTTTAGCTCGGCTGATTTCAATTCTTGTTCGATATCAGAACGAACCGACGTCACCATCTGTTTGATTTTACCCACCCAACGACCTATTTTACCGGCTAGGATAGGGAGCTTGTCTGGCCCGACCACAACCAAAGCCACCATCAGCACTATGGTCAATTCCCAAAAGCTAAAGTCGAACATAGGAGGCGGCGCTTACGGTTTAGTTATCTTTTGAATCATCAGAAGGGTTCTTGTCTTCTGATTTCTCGTTTTTGACAGCACTTTTAAAGTTTTTAATTGCACCACCTAAATCACCACCCATGTTTTTGAGGCGCTTAGTGCCAAACAGTAATAATACTATGGCCAATATAATAAGTAGTTGCCAGATACTAATTCCCATTATTTCTCTCCACTATTTAATCTACATCTATTGATTGCGTTGAGCTTTTTCTTCCAAACCGGACATACCAAATCGACGATCCAGTTCTTGTGTCACTTGTTCTATCGACAATCCTTCGTTTATCAACAGCACTAGGCTATGAAACCACAGATCAGCCATCTCATTAATTAAGGCCTGCTTGTCATCTCCTTTGGCCGCGATGATGACCTCGCTGGCCTCTTCACCGACTTTTTTAAGAATCTGATCTAAGCCCTTTGCATATAGGCTGGCGACATAGGAGTCGTCAGCACTGGCATTTTTTCTCTCGATTAAGACTTGTTGTAAAGCAAGTAACAGTTCTTGATTTTGCACAGTTTTGATTCACGGTTGATCGGCTTATTAGAATAACATAAGCACGCGCAGTGATTTAGTATCGTATGGGGATATTCTGGTCCTGCATGGCCTGTTTTGCTTGTTGAACTGTATATTCACCAAAATGAAAAATACTCGCAGCCAGTACAGCGTCAGCTTTTCCCTGTGTAACCCCGGCACATAAATGGTCAAGATTCCCAACACCACCAGAGGCAATCACAGGAATCGATACTGCTTCACTAATGGTTCGTGTTAATTCCAAATCAAACCCTATTTTAGTGCCATCTCTATCCATACTAGTGAGCAATAATTCTCCAGCCCCATATTCGGTCATGCGTATGGCCCACTCCACCGCATCGATACCTGTCGGAGTACGACCACCATGGGTGAAGATTTCCCAACGATCGGACTGCTCAGGTGTTGAGACTTTTTTGGCATCTATAGATAACACTATGCACTGTGAACCGACTTTATCAGCGGCTTCTTTGACTAATTCAGGTCGTTTAACGGCGGCAGTATTGATACCGACTTTATCTGCACCAGCATTCAACATGCGACGAATATCTTGTACCGAACGGATACCCCCACCCACGGTAAGAGGAATGAACACTTGACTGGCTACCTGCTCGACGACCTGTGCCATAGTACTGCGCTCATCGGAACTTGCCGTGATATCGAGAAAAGTAATTTCATCAGCGCCTTCAGCATCATAACGCTTGGCGATTTCTACTGGGTCACCCGCATCTCGAATGTCGACAAACTTGACCCCTTTGACCACTCGTCCGTCATCTACATCCAAACATGGGATGATACGTTTGGCTAACACCTTGCTAGAGGCTTAAGTTTTTTTGCATGAGCTTGGGCTTCAGCTAGATCAATGGTGCCTTCATATAAAGCACGTCCAACCACTACACCAACTATGCCTTCTTCATCAGTCGCACATAGACGCTTAATGTCATTAATATCCGTCACACCACCAGAAGCAATGACTGGTATATGGATGGCTGATGCCAACTCAACGGTTGCCTCTACATTCACACCTTGCATCATGCCGTCACGGCTTACATCAGTGAACACAATAGCTGCTACTCCATCTGCCTCAAAATGTTGTGCTAAATCTATCAAGTCATGGTGCGATAATTTAGACCATCCATCGATCGCCACTTTGCCATTTTTAGCATCCAAACCAATAATAATATGGCCAGGAAATTCCATGCATAAGTCATTAACAAAATGTGGCGCGGTCACTGCACGAGTTCCAATAATGGCATATTGCACCCCAGCATTAAGATAGTCCTGCACAGTGTCCTCATCACGTATACCACCTCCGACTTGGATGGGCAGATCAGGATACTTTGAACAGATTTTTTCGATGATAGAAAAACTTCTTGGTGTGCCAGCAGTCGCACCATCTAGGTCCACCAGATGTAAACGCTCAGCGCCAGCTTCCACCCATTTATCTGCCATCTCTAGTGGGTCTTCAGCAAATATGGTTTCATCATCCATACGTCCTTGGCGTAAACGCACACAACGTCCATCTTTAATATCAATTGCTGGAATAATTATCATCTTCTAAAACCTTTTTTCTCGTGCAGTTATGGTCGTAATAGGGTTTATTTTACTGACCAGTTTAAAAAGTTCTTAAGTAATTGCAAACCATTGTCAGCGCTTTTTTCCGGATGACATTGCATTGCAAATATATAATCTTGGGCAAGCACTGAAGTGAATTCAATTCCATAGTATGTTCTTCCTGCCGCTTTTTTAGCTTGTTCTAATTCCACATAGTAACTATGTACAAAATAAAAATAACTGTCTTGTGCGATCCCATGCCAGAGTGGGTGGTCAATGCGTTGGTGAATCTGGTTCCAACCCATATGTGGCACTTTGAGCCGACTGCCTTCGATACTCATATCTTGATCAAACTTTTGTACTGATCCCTGCACCATGCCAAGACACTCTGTGCCATCATTTTCTTGGCTGTGATCTAGCAGCACTTGCATACCCATACAGATACCCAAAAATGGTTTTTCCTGTGCCGCTTTTTTTAATGCAGACACTAATCGATAGTCATTAATCTGCTGCATACAGTCCGCTGCTGCACCTTGTCCTGGGAAAATTACTCGATCGGCATTATCAATATCTTCTGGGCGCTGGCATACCTCAACCATTTGTTGATCATTACTGACAGCATTCAGCGCACTAGTGACAGAATGCAAGTTACTCATCCCGTAATCTACAATGGCAATTTTTTCCACGAGCGTCGGCTTATTAGATGGCAATTATAGTTAGAATTGTAACTGTGAATTTGATCGGGCTTTACAGAGCGCCTTTAGTGGTAGGCAACTGATCAGCCATGCGTGGGTCCATTTCACAGGCAAAACGCATCGTCCGTCCCAATGCTTTGAATATTGTTTCAGCAATGTGATGTGAGTTGGTACCCTTCAGATTATCAACATGCAAAGTGACATGCGCGTGATTCACAAATCCTTGTAAGAACTCGATAATTAGGTCTACATCAAAGTCACCAACGCGCGCCCTTGGATACTCTACGTTGTAGTGTAGTCCTGGACGGCCAGAAAAATCGATAACCACTCTAGATAAAGCTTCATCCAATGGAACATAGGCGTGTCCGTAGCGACGTATACCCACTTTGTCACCCAGCGCTCTGTGGAATGCTTGTCCCAGTGTGATTCCCGAATCTTCGACTGTATGGTGTGCGTCCACGGCTAAATCACCGACCGCTTTTAGATTAATGTCAAATTGCCCATGACGAACGATTTGATCCAACATGTGATCTAAAAATGGAATTCCGGTATCTATTTGCCCCTGGCCTGAACCGTCTAGATTTAACTCTGCTGTGATCTGAGTTTCTAGGGTGTTACGTTCTATTTTTGACGTGCGTGCTGTCATAACTATGTGTGGTTTCCAAAAGTCTTACAAATGTCCCTATATTATACCTCTAACCAGAAGGTTGCGGGGCCATCATTTGTTAATGAAACCTGCATATCTGCACCAAAATGCCCTTGTTGCACAAAATGATAATGATTTTGTGCATATTCTATTAGTTGTTCGAAGCGTTGTTGACCAAATTCCACCGATACATTGTGACTAAAGCTAGGTCGATTACCCTTGTTGGTATCTGCCAATAGTGTGAATTGAGGAACTATTAATAACCCAGCCTCAATATCACGCAAACTTTTATTCATCTTGCCCTCTTGATCAACAAAGATACGATAATTCAAAATTCGTTCACAACAGCGTTCGATCTGAGTCTGGCTATCTTCAGCCTGAACTGCCACTAGAGCTAATATGCCTTGTTCGATTTTAGCCACACAGTGGTGATCGATTTCAACCTGTGCACTCCTGACTCTTTGCAATAAAGCTATCATGCAAATTGATCAGCTAATGCATTAGTGGCCTTAATCAATGCGTCGACAATCTCTACTTCCGTCGCCGAATGTCCACTGTTGGGTGCTATAGTGAAGTTTGCCTGCGGCCATGCCTGATGTAAGGCATAGGCTTGATCAATTGGACACACCACATCATAGCGGCCATGCACAATATAACCCGGTACTGAAGCCAGTTTACTGGCATCTTCAATCAGCTGATTTGTCCTTAAGTAACTGTTATTCATGAAATAATGGCATTCAATACGAGCCAAACTCAACGCCACTCTTGGATCACCAAAGTGCGCCCTTACGGCATCTTTAGGAATCAAAGTCGAAGTATTGCCCTCCCATATAGACCACTCTTGAGCGGCTTTTAATTGAATGTCTTGATCATCCCCTGTTAGGCGTCGATAGTAAGCCGCCACCATGTCCTTGCGTTCAGCCTTAGGTATGATTGCTTCATAGGCTTGCCAATAATCTGGGAAGATGGCGCTAGCACCTTGCTGATAAAACCATTTGATATCTTCGTCTCGACACAGGAAAACACCGCGCAGAATCAGTCCTAGAACATTTTGTGCATGTGCTTGAGTGTAAGCTAAGCCTAATGTTGATCCCCATGATCCACCGAATACTACCCACCGCTGGATATCAAGATGCTGTCGAAGCTTTTCTAGATCCTCGATTAAATCGTGTGTGGTGTTATCGTCCAGACAAGCATGTGGGGTCGAACGCCCTGCACCACGTTGATCAAACAAGATGATCCGATAGCGTTTAGGATCAAAAAACCGTGGGTGATAATCTTCACAACCAGAGCCCGGACCACCATGTAGAAATACGGCGGGCAAACCCAAAGGATTGCCATACTCGGCATACCATAGTGTGTGTTGATCTGAGACTTTTAGCTGAGCCTCATTGAAGGCGGTTATTTCAGGATATAGTGACAACATCTGCATTTACTCAAAGGTGATTGCCACACAATATCACGACAGACCATATTTCCCAGACTAAAATCCACTGCCAAGACATAGTAACCCATGATGACGGGGTTGGTTTTTGATGTGGCTACACAGCGCTATCTCTTTCAGGACTTGTGGTAGGCAGACGAGAATAATAATCCACACTCATATCAGAGTCTTTTAATCATCATATGGCCTTTAAATTTATCGTGAACATCCATCCAATGAAAAAAATATCCTCATAAAAATAACAAAATCAGTTGTTATAAAAAAAATAAATCCACTAAAAATTAGATGGTTATGGTGAAAACTAGAATAAAACCACAGTATACTGATGCTAAAAGATATGAATAATATCAATTAGTTTGATAGTTAAATTATCATACATCTTTATTAATTTCACGACTATCCTATGCGAATGACTACACTAGCAGAACGCATTGCGCAAGCTCGTAAAAACCTAGGTTTATCCCAAGAAAAACTCGCGGAACGCATGAATATTTCACGTGGTGCCTGTGGTCATTGGGAACGTGGTGTGGCTTTCCCTAGTACCGATCATCTATATAAACTCAGTCAAATTCTGAATATCGACATTCATTGGTTAATCACAGGCGATCACAACCACACCTCCATCAGAGTCAATGAAGCCACTATCAGTGAATATAAGAACATTCAAGACAAGCAGCTCAGAGAAATTATCAGTATTTTCTTTAGGCTTTCTGCGGATAGACGTCGTATTATTTTGGAATTATTACGCCAATTCTAGTCACTTAGACAAGTGGCCAAAAACGTTGGCTCCATCTCAGACTATTACTCGTGCATTGGCGTTTTGCGCGCCACTATCATAGCTTGATCGCGCCAGCCCAGTTGCTGGTCACCCTGATTTCTCTCTTCCCTGTAAGCTAATATTTGCAGGCCCAGGCAGCGCTCCAACAGTTCATTACTTCGAAGTAGATAATCTTTATTACTGGGACCTATGTCTGAATTTTTATACTCCACAAAGGTTTGATAATACAAACAGCCACCTGGATTAAGCGCCTCGATTAATCGAAAAAATGTCGGTCGATGTAAAAAATGAGTAACCACGATGACATCAAAACTATTCTGCTCGGGTGGGAATTGTTCTATGTCTCTGACTTTAGTATGCACCGTAACTTGATGTTCCTGTGCAAACTGATGACACTTTTCTAGTGCAACTGGGGAAATATCCCAAGCGTGGGTATGTAAACCTGCCTTGGCCAGAGTTATAGCATTACCACCGAGTCCACAGGCAAGGTCTATCGCGATACCCGTTGTAGGCAATAAGTGTTGATTCTGAAGAAGAACATCACTCGCTTGGATAGGGTGGGCTGGTTGTACGCGATAGCTGTTGTCCCATTTATCTTGTGGGCTAGTCATAACACTATTATCGACGCCAAAATACAGGCGTGAAAATCACTAACAAGGTGAATATTTCCAAACGCCCTAATAGCATTCCTAAGCACAAAACGTATTTACTGAATGCATTAATATCGGAATAATTTTGTGCAACCTCACCTAAACCAGGTCCTAAGTTATTTAAGGTAGCCGCCACAGCTGAAAATGCTGTTACCTGATCAATTCCGCTGGCTAGCAACATCAGCATCATAATGATAAACACACCGATGTATGCCGATAAAAATCCCCATACCGCTTCTATAACTCTATTGTCGACCGGTTTTTTACCCAGCTTAACAGCAAAATGAGCATTCGGATGCACCAGACGTTTTAATTCTCTTAAACCCTGTTTAAATAACAACAGCATGCGTATCACTTTCATGCCGCCACCCGTAGAACCAGCACAACCACCGATAAAACTCAGCATTATAAGTAACACGGGTATGAAGGTTGGCCACACTGAAAAGTTGTCTGATGTGAACCCAGTTGTCGTGCCAATTGAAACCACTTGAAACACTACTGTTGTGATTTGATCAAATATAGGGCCGCTAAAAGTATTATGAACTTGAATTACGATGAGGATAATCACAGAACTGGCAAGTAAAACTGAGCAATACATTTTAAACTCATCATCTCGCAGGTAGTGCGGCAGTGAGCGATGACGCCATACTAGAAAATGCAAACCAAAATTTGCGCCGGATAACAGCATGAAAATAATTGCTACCCATTCAACTAAGCGACTATCAAAAAACTGTAAATTCAAATCATGGGTAGAGAATCCACCGATCGCAATAGTTGAAAAACTATGGCTGACGGCATCAAATGGTGTCATCCCAGCTGCCCAATAACTAAGCGCACATAATATCGTTAACGATAAATAGATGTACCATAGTGCCTTGGCGGTCTCAGTAATTCTTGGCGTAAGCTTATTATCTTTGACTGGACCGGGGGTTTCCGCACGGTATAGCTGCATGCCACCCACACCTAACATTGGCAAGATAGCAACCGCTAAAACAATAATCCCCATCCCACCTAACCATTGCAACTGTTGGCGATAAAATAAAATTGAATATGGTAATTGATCTAACTGAGTTAGTACCGTTGCACCCGTCGTTGTTAGGCCAGAGATAGATTCGAATAAACTATCGACAAAACCCAATGCCAAAGCGTTTGAGAGTAAAAATGGTATCGATCCAAATAACCCTAACACCGTCCAAAACAATACTACAATGATAAAACCATCTCGCAGTCTTAAATCAGATTGATATTTTCGAAACGGATACCACAGTAAAAAACCAGTGATGAGGGTGGCTGAGAAAGCCATTGCAAAACTGTCAACACTATCAGTTTCAGCGTAGTAAAGACCTACACACATAGCCGGCACCATAGTGATGCTGAATATCATCAGCAGCTGGCCTAGGATACGGAGTATGACAAGTGGTTGCATAAGCTAACGTTATATCAGTTATATAAAAGTAGCACTAACTTGGAACAAACGTTCAACATCACTGACTTTGTTTTTATCTGCCAAATAAATAATCACATGATCCTCTGACTCAATCAGTAACTCTGGTGTCGCGATAATAACTTCATCCGCTCGCACTATAGCTCCTATGCCAGCACTGGCAGGTAGCTTTAATTCATGTATCTTTCTTCCCACTACTTTTGACGTTCGATGATCGCCATGTGCCACTGCTTCTATCGCCTCAGCATGTCCTTTGCGCAGTGAATGCACTGCCACCACATCACCACGACGAATATGTGCCAGTAATGCGCCTATGGTCACATGCTGTGGTGAGATGGCGGTGTCAATCATGCCACTTTCAACCAACTCTATATAACTAGGTCGATTAATCAATGACATAGTTTTACGTGCACCCAAACGTTTCGCTAGCATGGACGATAATATATTGGCCTCATCATCATTCGTTAGGGCACAAAACACATCAACGCTGTCGATATTTTCTTCCATCAATAAGTTTTCATCGGCTGCATCGCCTTGCAAGACGATCGTCTTTTCTAATGTTTCCGACAAAGATTTAGCTCGCTCAGCATCACGCTCTATTAATTTTACTCGATAATGTGGCTCTAAAATCTGCGCTAGCTGCAACCCAATATTGCCACCTCCAGCAATGATCACGCGTCGGTTGGGTTTATCCAGACCCTGCAGCATTGTGGTAATGTTTTTTGCCTTAGAGGAGGCTGCAATAAAAAATAATTCATCGCCTGCTTCAAGTTCTACATCTTGTTCTATAGTTAACAACTGTTGATGTCGATACATGGCAACTAAGTTGGTATCCATATCTTTCATATCGTCAAAAATAGCACTGACTTTTTTACCGATCAGCATGCTCTTTGCATGTAGAGCGATAGCAATCAATTTCACCTTACCATCCGCAAAATTCAGCACTTGCAGCGCCCCAGGATGTTCAATTAAATTTTCAATATATTTAGACACTAAATATTCAGGACTGATGAGTACATCCACCGGCAGCGCTTCCTGAACAAACAAATCTCCATACTCTAAATAATCTGTGGTTCTTACGCGGGCAATTTTGGTGGGTGTATGAAATAGAGTATATGCAATTTGGCAAGCGACCATATTGGTCTCATCACTATTGGTCAACGCCACCACCATATTGGCGTCCATGGCTCCTGCTTGTTCTAATACAGACGGATGCGAAGCATGCCCGACAACGGTCTGTAAATCTGCTCGATCTTGAATCTCTTGGAGCACTTTGGGATCACTATCCACCAATGTGATGTCATTGGATTCGTTCGCTAAACTTAATGCCAGCGAACCTCCAACTTGACCTGCACCTAGTATTATTATTTTCATATCGCTTTATTGGCTACTGTTGGTTTCATACATTAAGCGGAGTCTTTTGCACCGATGCCTAATGAACGCAGTTTTCTATACAAATGCGTTCTTTCCATGCCTACTCGATCAGCCAACTTACTAACACTGCCATTGACTACGTTTAACTGGTGAACCAGATATTCCTTTTCAAACATTTCACGCGCTTCTCTGAGCGGCAAATCGAATAAATGTTCTACGTCTGCATGGCGCATAAAGGCAGTATCTGTCTCTTTAGGGAGCACTTGTTCTACATCCTCAATTTTTATTTCCCCTTGCGACGCATCCAATAAAAGCTGTTTTACGATGCGCTTAAGTTCACTGATATTGCCCGGCCATTGATAATGCAATAGTGCATTCTGAGCCGCAATAGAACATTTACTATAAGGGTAGTTATCTTGTGAAGAAAAAGTATCAATCAATGAATTAACTAATTCTGGAATATCCTCAGCATGATCTCTGAGTGCAGGGACTTGTAAGGTAGTGAGTGAAAATACTTTCTGCATTTCAGGCACACAATCTTTTTCACGACCCAGTATCACAGAAGTACAAAACCTTACATTGAAACGTTCAAACATTTTTAAAGATACTAATTGCTTGAGCAATCCGCATACGCGTTTTTGAATACTAATATCTATGTTATGAATATCAGGTAAAGATATGGTTCCACCTTGAGCTTGCTTGATTGTGTCGACAAATTTTGTATTGAAGCGAGACCAATCATCATCACTCAAATCTGTTTCAAACAATGAACTCATATCCATCACGATGAAAGGTGCACTATTGCGTGCACTAATTTGATGGATGTATTTTAAGATGGTCTGACGACCCGAACCACTCTCACCAATAGCAACTAAATGACTGTCGACACGAGCATAACGCTCACACAATTCCAACAAGTTCTGCATAAGCTGACTATTACCCACTGGCTGATTCAACGGCTGTTCTCTGTTGCTTTTGGGTTGACTATGCTTTTTATACTCATCCAACGCACTCCGAATAGTGCTGATTAGTTTGGCGGTGGTGAGAGGCTTTTCAACAAAACTAAAGGCGCCCAAGCGGGTAGCTTCAACTGCAGTCTCAACTGTGCCATGGCCTGACATCATCACAATTGGACACTGAATGGCATTATGCTGTTGCCAATCTTTCAACAAACTAATGCCATCTTCCCCCGGCATCCATATATCTAATAACACTAAATCATAATCAGCTTCTTGCACAAACTCACGCGCCTTATTGGCCGTTGCAGCGGCTTGCACTTGATAGCCTTCATCCGTCAAGATGTCGCTAACCAAGTTGCGAATATCTGGCTCATCGTCGACGACTAATATCCGCTCATTCATTCACTCACACCCTCAATATTGTCTCTAGATTTAACGGTCTGACTATACAGTGGAAATCTAATATTCACTATGGCTCCAGTGACTTCATCGTTTTCAATCTGTATTTGGCCATTATGCTCCTCAATGATTTTTTTTACGATGGCTAACCCCAATCCATTACCCTTTATCTTGGTCGTCATATACGGGTCAAATATCCTCGCTATGAGCTTTTGAGGAACACCCGGTCCATTATCAGTAATCTTAATGCCCGCATATTCAGTATTCGATAATTTACGCATATAGGTGTGAATTCTCATGATTGATAATTCATTCCCCGGCATCGCTTCAATAGCGTTTCTCACAAGATTATGTATAACCTGACCCAAGCGGGTTGAATCACCCCGAATCATCAGAACGTGTGGATGACACTCCAACTCAATTTGCACATGTTCCTTATCGCCCTTGTAAAGCTCCACAATATCACTGACTAATATATTTAAATCTAAAGGGTGAGGTTCCATAGTAGGCATGCGCGCATACTCTGAAAAATCATTCACCATCAACTTCATAGATTCCACTTGTTGCACAATCGTATTGGTAGCACGATCAAGTAGTTCAGATTGTTCATCTTGTAAGGTAGGCAGTATTTTTCGACGTAAGCGTTCTGCTGATAATTGAATAGGGGTGAGAGGATTTTTAATCTCATGAGCGAGTCTTCTGGCAACTTCACCCCATGCTGAATCACGTTGTGCTTGTAGCAGTGTGGTCACATCATCAATCACCAACACACAGCCACGTTGTGATTCTACTTCACTGGGTAAGCTCACACTTTTACATAGAATTGTTTTTGTGCCTTGCGGTGTAAATACCTCTAACTCTAATTGCCAATCTTGCTCATTACCTTTAATTTTATTGTCTAACTTGACGCAGAAATCTTTTAAAAACGCATGGGTCTGACCAATCTGTGAAATCTGTTTGTTTTCAAATTGACTGAGGTCAATATTAAGCACTTCACTGGCCGCAGCATTACTCGTCTTTAGAGTATACGAACTATCTAGACTAATCACTCCAGAAGACAAATATTCTAGTATGGTTTGCAAGTAAGTACGTTGATTTTCAATAATGCGTTGGTTGATTATGCCGGTATCACGTGCCACGGCTAAGCGCTCAGTCATGCGGTTAAAAGAAATGACCAACATGCCTAGATCATCATCTTTTGGAACGATGAGTTTTTTCTTGTACTCTCCTGCTGCTACTGCCTTGGTTCCCTCTGCCAACTCTTGAATTGGTGATACTAAAACACGCGACCAATAAAATGCGGCAAACACTGCAAACAAAGCACCTAATGCAAGCACTAGGGTCAAAATTAAAATAAAGTTTTGCTTGAGCGGCGTTCTTAAGTAAATCAACTCATCATACTGACCAAAGGAATTTTGAACATTGTTCGCCAATGTACCAATACGATCTGATACTGGATATAAAAATTGTACGAATCTATTACCACCTGTAGGTAGTGATGATGTTATGGGGTATACCAAACGAATTTGTAAACCATCATCTAGTGTAGGCTCCACTGCTATATAACGCTCACCCTGATTGACTCGCTGCAACACACTTTCTCCGGGGAGACTAGGCACGTCTGTTGTGGGCTCACTATGGCCTGAGGCCATCATCAAATTACCTTCATCGAACAAGGCGACTTCACTAACATCAGTGGAGATCAATAATTCATTGATAATCAGCGTCGCGGAGAATTGATCAACTTCAGAGAATTCTTCAATTCTTGGTTCTACTTGTTGGCGTAATGTTCTGATATGAAGATCTAATGATGAACGCGACAAATCGACTGCATCTTGTAGTGCGTTTTCAATCTTCACGTCAAACCAACTATCGACACCACGTTCTAACAACCAAATAGAAAAAGTATAAACAATGAATACGGGAGTACTCGCCGTCAGAGTGAACAGTAGCACCAATCTCAGCGTCAACTTAGAGCCTGGATCTCTACGTCTTAATCGCCCAATTAATGTGCTGATATTATGTACTATCAAAGACACAAATACGGCTAACAGCAGTGTGTTGATCGGTAGTAACCAATTATGTAGTCGACCAAAATAAGAAACGCTTTGGGTGGCGTCACCCATTAATAATATTGCACCCACTAATGCGGCAAATAAAGTAATCAGCAACCAACGACCGGTCAATACCTCACGTTTTACATTGGCCATACTGTCCACCCTGATGATGGTCGCCAATCTTTAGAGAGATAACTTTTAACTCTCAATGGTAGGGGTAATGATTCGGTTAATAGTCGAACCTTGGCTCGCAGATATACCGCATCAGAAATCTGTGCCGGTGCAATTGGCCCAATTCTAAAATCACATAAGCGAGTTTGCTGATAGAACACTGAAAATAAATCTGGGTAACTTCTATCATCACCATTCATGCTCACGACAAACTGCTTACTGAGAGCATGATATTTGATTGAGAATATTTTCTGGTATCTAGCCTGTACTTGATTGAACCAGTTGGGCGTGTTTTCAATCAACTCTAAGTCGGTCACAAACGACATCATGATTCCGTTAGCAAGAGCCTCTTTTACCTTATCGTGAAGATGATAACTGACCTCGCAGCTGACATGTATGGATTGTTCATATCTCTCTGTCAGTAACTTTTCGATTTTAATCTGTGCATCTGCATAGGCTGAACACATGCTCAAGCAGAAGCATAATATTGATAACTGTATTATGCGTAACAAACTCAACATGCCTTATCACATAGCTGTTGATCCAAGATTGAATGCGCATGACAAAACTCTGCTGCACTCATAACCTTTCCACCCTCTAATATGACGCGCTCCAAGCTCACACACCCATGCTTTGTGCTCACCCAAAGTCCGGTTTTGTCGGCTAGGATGATCCTTCCGTATTCGCTCGACCTATGATCTGGGTCCTGTAAGCTGGCAGACAATATTCCCAATCGTTTACCGTTCAAATAAGTATAAGCTCGCGGCCATGGAAACAAGGCACGGATTTGTCTCTCTATGTGGACTGCCTCACGGCCCCAATCAATCAGTCCATCTGACTTTTGCAACTTGCCACAGTACTCGACCGCCTGTGAATCTTGAGGAAGCGCTGTTATCCCCTCGTCCACAACTTGATCAATTGCCGACAATAAACATTCACCCCCCATCTGCGCAAGTCGATCATGTAGACTCTGCGCTGTATCCTGAGACTCAATCTCGCATCTTGATTGCTGCCAAATATCACCTGCATCCATTTTTTGCACCATCTGCATTATTGTCACTCCACTGCTTGCATCACCGTGCAGAATGGCATGTTGTATGGGCGAAGCACCCCGCCAGCGTGGAAGCAATGACGCATGGATATTAATGCAGCCATATTTGGGCATTTGTAATAAGGGCTGTTTGAACAACTGGCCATAAGCAGCCACTACCATCAGATCACATTGCAAGGCTTGCAAATACTCCATAGAGGACTGATCATTAATATTCTGAGGCTGAAAAACTGGCACGTTAGTAACATTTGCCTGCATTTTAACAGCGCTTTCACTGATTTTACGTCCTCTTCCAGCTGGTCGATCAGGCTGAGTGATGACACATACTAGTTCATGAGGACTATCGATAAGGGCTTTCAGCGCCGGTACGGCAAACTCAGGCGTTCCTGCGTAGGCAATTCTAAGAGATGAGGTCATAACGAATACCAGACTAGTCCACTACTAGACTAGCGCGCTCCCGACTGTGATCGGGGAAGATCTCCAGTCTTTTCCATTTTTAATAATTTGCTCTTAATTCTCTGGCGCTTCAAGGGAGATAAATAATCTACGAATAATTTACCTTCTAGATGATCCATTTCATGCTGAATACATACGGCTAATAATCCATCTGCGGGCAACTCAAAGCGCTCACCTTGTTCATTCAAGGCTTCAACCGTGATGGTATCTGCACGTGTCACATTTTCATAATAACCTGGTACAGATAGGCAACCTTCCTGCATTTCCTCAGACCCAGCCGTCTCAATTAGTTTGGGATTAATGAGACATAGTGGCTGATCTTTCTGTTCCGATACATCAATAACTATGATCTGTTGCTGAATATTTACCTGAGTGGCGGCTAAGCCAATTCCGGGTGCGTCATACATGGTTTCCAACATGTCCTTAACCACTTGTCGCACATTATCGTCCACCTGTGCGACTGGCCGTGCTTGAAGCCTTAAACGCGAATCTGGAAAGTGTAATATCTCAAGTAGTGCCATGGAGGTTTCAAATTCTTGGTCAAATGAATGTCTATTCAACAATGCCACCAGTTGGCGGCGCTGTAATGAACCGACATTTTAAACCATCATCAACGATTATGCAGGGTTCTTAATGTATAGACAGCGCGTACTGTGTGTGATTCTACTAATAGCAGGGCAAATCATCAGCGGCAGTGCCTACTCAGGTTCATCACCGGCCTTAAATGACCATCACCCAGATAGCTATATCGTGAAAAAAGGCGACACGTTATGGGATATTTCAAGCATTTTCCTCGAAGATCCATGACTATGGCCAAAACTATGGCAGGCCAATCCAGCGATATTCAATCCACATTTGATTTACCCAGGTGATCATATCCAAATACACTTAAGCAAGGGGAACGCTCCTTATTTAACCTTACGGCGGTCCAGTCATACGGATGCCAGCTCTGAACATGGCATTGATAGCAATACTCATCCACTGCCCATGCGTGTGTTGACCTCACTGTTAGCTAAGCCTCTATTAATAGAATCATCAGAATACTCAAAGGCTCCTCAGATTGTTGGCTCACGCGATCAACGTTTAATGTATTCGCAGGGCGATACGGTCTATGTTGCCGGCTCTGAGATGTTGCCAAAGCCTCAAGCTTATGCAATTTATCGCGCTGGTGAGCCCTTGTATGATCCCATCACTCAAGAATTGCTCGGTGTTCAGGCACACCATGTGGGTGAGGGGATCGTACCCCATAGCCAACAACTTACACGGTTGCGAATCACCCAAAGCCTGCGTGAAATTTTACCGGGTGACCGACTCCTGAGCATTGAGAATATAGCACCCACGGAAACATGGCGGGGTGTTGGCGCGAATATTGGCTTAACTGCACAGGTTATTGCCCTGCCTGATGCACTCTCCCAAGTCGGTAGCTATCAAGTAGTCGTCATCAATGCTGGCCGTCAACAGGCCTTATCTGAGGGTCATTTAGTCTCTATACAACGCACTGAAAAAATAGTTGCTCCTCAGCATGAAAAAAATCCAACACTGACAGCACCCGCCACGTCTATTTTTGAGCCTTTGGGAACAGCTGTAGCTTATAGGGTGTTTGATAAGGTCAGCTATTGTTTCATTTTAAGTGCAGAACGCCCAATTCGCATCGGTGATGGTATCAGTGATCTGACGGACGCTAATCATGCTAGCTGGAGCCGCGATAGTGTACATAGCATTCAATAACTGCCATTAATGCGCATTTTCCGCACCTGTGTGCGGTATCACTGTGCAGCGATCCTAGTAGCGGGCAATCTAGTCACTCTCTACTAATATGGCTTTTCAGTGATTGCTCATGGATACACTTCAAGATTGGCTACAGCTCGCGTTGACCCCAGGCATTGGACCTCGATTTTTTCATCGCTTAATGGATGAGTTCGCATCCAGTCCAGCCGCTGCTATGCGCGCTCCTGCCCAACAGCTGAGGGCTCTGGGAATTAATAATGCAATACTAGGTGCGCTTCAACATCCCCACACAGACATGATTGAGTCTTGCTTGCTATGGCAATCCAAGCATCCCACGCATCATATAGTCACCTACAAAAGTCCACATTATCCTGAACTTTTGAAACATATTCCCGATGCTCCTCCTCTATTGTTTGTGAAAGGACAACTGCAAGCACTCAAAGCCATACCGCGTATAGCCTTTGTTGGCGCGCGTAAATGCACACAACTGGGGGAGAGTAACTGCTATCAACTCAGCCAACAGTGTGCTGATTTAGGTTTTACTATTGTCAGTGGCCTAGCTTACGGTATCGATAGCCACGCACATCGCGGATGTTTACAGTCTGCCAATGCCAGTCCCACCATAGCCATACTCGCAAATCGTTTAGATCGTATCTATCCTCCACGTCATCGCGTATTAACAGAACAAATACTCACCAATGGTGCACTTATCTCAGAATATCCGCCCGGCACGCCACCACTCGCGCAACATTTCCCAAGTCGCAATCGGATTATCAGCGCCTTATGTCTGGGAGTAGTAGTGATCGAGGCCGCAAGAAAAAGCGGTAGCCTGATTACGGCTCGTTTGGCCATAGAGCAGGGACGCGAGGTATTCTGTGTGCCCGGCCCGATAAATAACCCTCTCAATCAAGGTGTCCATGATTTAATCCAACAAGGTGCCAAACTGATTACCT
>CBFHSW010000083.1:0-7056 GCA_965658595.1 Gammaproteobacteria bacterium
TTCGATAAATATGAAATCTAAAGGATTGAATTTTTCACACAAACTATCGACAGCTGCTAAGTTCATGGAGGCATCTTCTCTGATGGCAGTATGTGGACAACCACCTGTTTCCACACCGAGTATCCTGTCCGCCTCTAATGCTTCATGACGTATTAGAAAGTCTGCATCTTCACGCGTATAAATGTCATTTGTAACCGCTGCAATTTCATAATGGTCACGCATATTCAGACATAATGAGCGTAGTAAAGCTGTTTTACCTGATCCCACTGGACCGCCAACACCAATTCTTAATACTTGTTTTGTCATAGTTAATATCTTCTTAAGTTATGATCTAAATAATCGTGAATACTGCTCTTCATGTTGCATACTTGCCATGATGGCTCCTGGACATGAAGAACCTATATGTTTTTCTTCAACATTTAATCCGCATTCAATGCTGTTATTAATAACACTCATTAAGCGCGTTAAAATAACCTGCCCACTGGTTTGTCCAAGAGGAATAAGTTTAATTCCTATACTGACTTGATTTTCACACCAAGCCCATAACAAACCATGTAGTGCCATAGTCTTGTCAATCTTCCAATGCACGCTAGCCAAACTAAACAAGGTAACTAATGAGCAATGCTTTTTATCAATGTGATCTAAAGGCAAATCAAGACTCTCTAATAAACGCGCTAAAGATGCACCCATTTGCGTATCTTCTAATAGAGTTTCTTTAGTTTCACGTGAGGCCAACAAATAGTCATTCCAAAATTTAACAGCCGCCTGATCTTTGGCCTGATGTGCGTCAAAGCATAATGAAAATACAGGGACGTCAAGATAAGCCAAGCCATTAAGTAATATATCCTGTATCCACCCATATAAAGATTCTTCATCATGCACTGCACCGTTATCACATACCGTCTCTAAACCTTGTGAATAAGCATAACCACCAATAGGCAATGCCTGACTAGATAACCTTAACAATTGTAAAAGAGCATTATCAGTCATGGCTATGATTACTATTTTCATCTGTATGCGAATGATAATGTGCATGCTCATGAACATAGGCACCTGACTCAGGTTCGAATGGTGCCTGTTCATGATTTACCACACATCCGAGTTGGATCAACATATCATCTAACACATGATCATATTGATAACGCAGATAGTCAGATGCAATTTCTAAAGGCACATGACGATTACCTAAGTGATAGCAAGCTCGTGAAAATAGATGTGCACTATCGCATGTCACGGTGCTAACCTCTTCTTTAGCTGCACACACTTGAATGTAATCACCAAACTCTGTTTTTAATACATCACCACCGCGCAATACTTGGCCACGCTGAAGAAATAATCCTACTTCTTCACCACTATCTAAAGTGGCATGCAGACGTGCTTTCTGTCTTAAGTCAAAAGGCAAGGTCAAAGTGTCTTGACAGTTTTGATGTGTTGCTACTCTCTCTATTATTTTAATCATCAATCTAGAATAAGAAATAGCGCTGAGCTAAAGAAACAACTTCAGCAGGTTCACAAGTTAATAACACACCATCAGCATGCACTTGATAAGTTTGCGGATCAACATCAATTTTGGGCTGATAAAAATTGTGAATAAGATCAGCTTTAGTGACTGTGCGATTATTCCTTGTCGCTAGGCATTGTTTGCCCAAACCCAATGTATGCGCTATGTTATTATCAATCCCAGCCTGTGACATAAACGTAAAGCTAGTCCCATAATTAGCTTTATCAAATGCACCAAACATCGGACGATAGTGAACAGGCTGCGGTGTAGGTATAGAAGCGTTAGGATCTCCCATTGGTGCTGCGGCAATAAAACCACCTTTGAGTATTAGCGCGGGTTTAGTCCCAAAAAAAGCCGGCTTCCATAATACTAAATCTGCAATTTTCCCAACTTCGATGGAACCAACATAATCTGATATGCCATGTGTAATAGCAGGATTAATAGTATATTTTGCGATATATCGTTTTGCTCGAAAGTTATCGTTCAGATCACTGTCCTCAGCGATTGGGCCGCGTTGCTTTTTCATCTTGTCAGCAGTTTGCCATGTGCGGCAGATTACTTCTCCCACTCGACCCATAGCTTGTGAATCAGACGCAATCATACTAAAGGCACCTAAATCATGCAGGATGTCTTCTGCCGCAATAGTCTCGCGACGTATACGTGATTCTGCAAAAGCGACATCCTCAGGAATTTTTGTGTCCAAATGATGACAGACCATAAGCATGTCCAAATGCTCATCGATTGTATTAATAGTATAAGGACGTGTCGGGTTAGTACTTGATGGCAACACATTAGACTCACCACAAGCTTTAATAATATCTGGCGCATGACCACCTCCCGCTCCTTCAGTATGATAAGTATGTATTGCACGTCCTTTGAAAGCGGCAATAGTATCTTCTACAAAGCCTGACTCATTAAGCGTGTCTGTGTGAATGGCGACCTGCACATCAAATTTTTCTGCCACGCTCAGACAGTTATCAATAGACGCCGGAGTCGTCCCCCAATCCTCGTGTAACTTTAGACCCATCGCACCTGCAGCCAGTTGTTCTTCTAATGGTAGTGGTAAGCTGGCATTACCTTTGCCTAGGAAACCAAGGTTCATCGGGAATGCATCAGCTGCCTGTAACATTTTATGGATATTCCAGGGCCCTGGCGTA
This sequence comes from Gammaproteobacteria bacterium, assembly GCA_965658595.1. Taxonomy (GTDB): domain Bacteria; phylum Pseudomonadota; class Gammaproteobacteria; order UBA4575; family UBA4575; genus UBA1858. The sequence goes on from CBFHSW010000083.1 coordinate 2,659, forward strand.
CAAGTGGTTGCATTAGTTCCTGTTGCCGGTCCAGTACCACCACCTAACATCGTCGTCACTCCAGACATGAGCGCTTCTTCAATTTGTTGAGGGCAAATGAAATGTATATGTGCATCTATACCACCGGCTGTAATAATCTGCCCTTCGCCCGCAATCGCTTCAGTACCCGCACCGATAGCAATATCTACATCTGACTGAATATCAGGATTACCAGCTTTTCCAATACCAGCAATACGCCCATTCTTTATGCCAATATCTGCTTTAACAATTCCCCAGTGATCTAAAATAAGAACGTTAGTGATAACTGTGTCAACGACATCGTCTGAACAAAGCTGGCTCTGCCCCATACCATCACGAATCACTTTACCGCCGCCAAATTTCACCTCATCGCCATAACGTGCATAATCTTTTTCAACTTCAATAAATAAATCAGTGTCACCCAATCTAACTTTGTCACCTACTGTTGGACCAAACATTTCAGCATAAGCTTGTCGTGTTATTTTGCTCATTTAAATCTCTCCAGTGACCCCATCACTTGCGCATTAAATCCATAAATTACTCGTTTTCCTGCTATCGGGACTAGCTGGACAGTTCTTTTTTGTCCAGGTTCGAATCGTACCGCTGTGCCTGCTGGAATATCTAAACGCCAACCCAATGTTGCATCACGCTCGAATGAAAGCGCACTATTAGTCTCATAAAAATGATAATGTGAACCCACTTGTATAGGGCGATCACCGATATTAGCTACGCTGACTTGCTTTGTTTCCATGCCCTCATTAATTTCAATTTCACCTTCCTGAGTGATCATTTCGCCTGGTTTCATACGATATCTCCTAGATAATTGGGTTATGCACTGTCACAAGTTTAGTGCCATCAGGAAATGTTGCTTCCACCTGAACTTCATGAACAATATCGGCAATACCCTCCATGACATCTTCTGTTGTTAACAGATTACGCCCAGCCTCCATTAGTTCAGCTACCGTTCTACCTTCTCTAGCACCTTCCAATATTGCACAGGAAATGTATGCGACACTCTCCGGGTAATTAAGTTTTAACCCTTTTGCTTTACGACGCTCTGCTAACAAGCCAGCTGTAAATAATAATAATTTATCTTTTTCACGAGGTGATAATTCCATGAGCTCTCCAGTTTATCTCTATGTATTCCAGATACGTGGCACACAGGGTGACCGATCAATAATTAAAGGCCTTATCGTCTGCCATATACTAATAAAATAGTTTTTTGTTTCCTCAGCATACACACCCATAGCACGAATGATATAGAGTCCATTAATGTATGTGCATGAACTCACAATTGAACCATCATTGGGCAAATGTGACATGATGATATCTTTACTCAGTATTTGTTGTGAGTCTTTTATCACGAATGTTGCTAAAGTTTTGTGATTATTCAAACCTGCCATAGACTGTAGAAACTGATCTCCACCTTGAAAACGATTAGTTTCTAGCAGTAAAGGTTTTTCATTCTGCCAAATCTCTAATTTTTGAAAACACATTCCTTCATCAAAATGTTGTTTTTGCGCTGTTAAACCAAGACATTGTATTTCCCATGCCATAAGACAACTTTGCTTATCTATATTAACTATTGTCTTATTGAATACATTCGCTTGGGAAAAATATACAGTCTCTTGAGGCAACCACTCTAAAATTGCATTATCAGCCACATGAATAGATTGTTTTTGCTGCGCCTGAGGTCCAACACTGCGGTAAAACTTTGTAGCAGCAGGTGTGGTAATTAAAGCATGAGCACGGGAGTCGATTGTGGCAACAAGATCTAGATGATCACCACCTGCAATTCCTCCAGGCGGGTGGATCAGATAAGTATGACAACAGTCTTGCGCCTCAGGATAAAATGGTTTTTGCACCATCAATGGTCCACTATGAGCTTTTTCTACTAAGAAGGTTTTACCCATCTTATAATCATAACGAAGCTTAAGAGACGCCTTCCAAGCCTGTGGCTGTTGTTGGCTAGTCATAGGCAACATCAGAAAATAGTGCTAATAATTGCTCAATTAGCGTTTAATCAAGAGATAAACGCCTACCACTGACAGCATTGTAGCGAATAAAACTTCACTTAATGCATGAGAATGCAAAGCTCCCATAATGTGATAGTGTCCAGTATGGGCATGCACTGTTGATATAAATGTTGTGCTAAGCAACACTAGGGCTAGATGTTTGTAATATTTTTTCACGCTGCGTCTCCTATTAAACTCTATATATTCTTATATGTTTTTACTGATGTTTATCTTGATGTCGTCAAACACGTAAATATTGATCAATGAGTTGGTCATCTAGCTGACTAATATTACCTTCAGCAACGTTACGACCCTTCTCCAGTATGCAAAAATCTGAAGCCACTCTTCTAGCAAAAGGTAATTTCTGCTCAACCAACAACACAGTTAATCCTAACTCTTTATTAAGCTTGATAATAATGTCACCAATCTCTGCCACAATGTTTGGCTGTATGCCCTCAGTGGGTTCATCTAAAATGAGCAATTCAGGCCCCAGTGTCAAGGCTCTTCCAAGTGCTAGTTGCTGCTGCTGCCCACCGGAGAGATCACCACCACGTCGGTTCAACATTTCTTTAAGAACAGGAAATAGCTCAAACACAATCTCAGGAATTTTTTTAATCTTATTTGCAATCAAACCAGTTTCTAAATTCTCTAAAACTGTTAATTGTGAAAATATTTCTCTGCCTTGAGGGACATATGCTATTTTCTTTTTAGCACGCGCTTCTGGATTCAAAGACGTTATTGATTCTGACTTTAAAACTATGTCACCATCTCGCACCTTCTCCAATCCCATAATGCATTTCAAAAGCGTAGTTTTACCCACCCCATTCCTCCCCATCAAACAAGTCACACTATTTTTTTTTATTTCCATGTCGAGGTCCCATAGTGTATGGCTCTCTTTATAGTAGTGATTAATTTTCGATATACTCAACATATTAATCCCCTAAATAGACTTGTCTGACTTTTTCATTGTTTTGGATTGCTTCCATGTTGCCCTCAGCAAGTACAGAGCCCTGATGCAACACGGTAACTTTTCTAGCTATAGAGCGAACAAATTCCATATCATGCTCCACTACAACAACAGAATGTTTTTTAGCTAGAGAAATTAGCAATTCTGCTGTGCGCTCAGATTCTTGATGCGTCATCCCAGCCACAGGTTCATCCACTAATAATAATTGTGGATTTTGAGCAATTAACATTCCAATTTCTAGCCATTGCTTTTGACCATGAGAGAGTTCACCAGAATTTTTATATGCATACTCTTGCAAACCTACAATTTCTAAACATTCCTCAATTCTTTGTTTCTGTTCAGGACTAAGCTTGTAAAATAATGTCTCAACTATGGAGCGATGGCCCTCTAAGGCTAGATTAAGATTTTCAAAAACACTCATGCTTTCAAATACTGTGGGTTTTTGGAACTTACGTCCTATACCTAAATTTGCAATTTGAGCTTCATCTTTTTTGGTTAGATCAATATCTTTACCAAAAATCACCTCTCCTTGATCGCAGCGTGTTTTGCCAGTAATGATATCCATCATAGTTGTCTTACCAGCACCATTTGGCCCAATAATACAGCGCAGTTCATTCTTATCAACATACAAACTTAGATCATTAATAGCTTTAAAGCCATCAAAACTGACTGATACATTATTCAAATACAAAATAGTCTCTCGTGTGTTAGTCATAGGCTTTTCCCCACATGCATGAAACTCAGTAACTTAGCTTTACTTTGTTTAATTTGATTAAACATGCCAACCAAGCCCTTGGGCATAAAAATTGTGACGAATACAAAGATACTACCAAGAATAAACAACCATGATTCTGGTTGCCATGCAGTAAAAAATGTCTTGGCATAATTTACGACAAACGCGCCTAAGACTGCACCATAAAGCGTTCCTCTTCCACCTATTGCCACCCATATTACTAGCTCAATAGAGCGAATAGGTGCAAATTCACTGGGATTAATAATGCCAACTTGAGGGACATATAAAGCCCCAGCAATTCCTGCTAGCACTGCGGATACAATAAATACAAATAATTTTATGTGCTCATCACGATATCCTATGAATCGAATACGACTTTCAGAGTCCCGGATAGCTGTTGCTACTCTGCCCAAACGTGATTGAATAATATATTTACACACGGCATATCCCATCAATAAAGCTAATGCTGACAAGAAAAATAAAGCACAACGCGTAGCATTACTCTGCAAATCAAATCCAAGTATATCTTTGAAATCAGTTAAACCATTATTACCACCAAACCCAAAATTATTTTGGAAGAACGCCAACATCAATGCATAAGTCATAGCTTGAGTGATAATGGATAAGTAAACGCCTGTCACACTAGAACGAAAAGCTAAATAACC
>CBFHSW010000084.1:0-21340 GCA_965658595.1 Gammaproteobacteria bacterium
ATTCGAGGTCAATTAGCTTATCTAATACTAAACCAGCCGGGAGTACCGATCAGCATCATTAATGAACAAATAATTTATGGCTATGATGGCAAAGTCTTGACGGATGCGCTGGTGGATGCGGGATACACCATCGCACTCAAGTGGGACAACTAGAAGCTCTCAGACATAATCGTTAAACTTTATGACAGCGTTAAAATGTTAGAGATATTTTTAGTTTATGTGCTTCCTTGTGCTATTTTTCTGATCGCAAGCTTCTGATTGTCAGACAAGCTTTTTTAGCAACTTACAGGAACACTCAAACTACCGCCTAAAAATCAATCTCCCAGAACCTTAGCAGATACACAGAGTAGCCCTGCTAAGCCATTGTTCTAACATGATATTTTCCTACTAGACACTTTTGTAAATTTCAGCACCTTCATCTTTGAACTGAGACGATTTCTCCTGCATCCCTGATTCAATCGCCACTTTAATATCACCGATGCCTTTAGACTTTGCATACTCGCGAACATCTTGAGTAATCTTCATAGAACAGAATTGTGGCCCACACATCGAGCAAAAATGCGCTACCTTAGAAGACTCTTTAGGTAAGGTCTGATCATGAAACTCTCTGGCTCTCTCAGGATCCAAACTAAGATTAAATTGATCTTCCCAACGAAACTCAAAACGCGCCTTTGATAGAGCATTATCTCTGAGCTGAGCACCAGGATGACCCTTGGCAAGATCAGCCGCATGGGCTGCAATCTTGTAAGTAATAATACCGTCACGCACATCCTCACGATCAGGCAAACCAAGATGTTCCTTAGGTGTGACGTAACACAACATGGCAGTACCGTACCAACCAATTTGGGCGGCGCCTATGGCTGAGGTAATGTGATCATAGGCAGGTGCAATATCAGTAGTGAGAGGACCTAAGGTGTAAAAAGGTGCTTCGTAACAATCCTTGAGCTCTTTTTCCATATTTTCTTTGATCATCTGCATAGGAACATGTCCTGGCCCTTCAATCATCACCTGCACGTCATGCTGCCAAGCTTTTTGCGTGAGTTCACCTAAGGTCTCTAACTCTGAGAATTGGGCTTTATCATTGGCATCCGCTAAACACCCTGGACGCAATCCATCACCTAATGAAAACGCCACATCATAAGCCTTCATAATTTCACATATTTCATCAAAACGTGTGTAAAGAAAACTTTCCTCATGATGGGCAAGACACCATTTAGCCATAATAGAGCCACCACGCGAGACTATGCCGGTTAAACGCTCTGCGGTGAGTGGCACATAAGCCAACCTCACTCCCGCATGAATTGTAAAGTAATCAACCCCCTGCTCAGCTTGCTCAATGAGAGTGTCTTTGAAGATCTCCCAGGTTAAATCTTCAGCTTTACCATTGACCTTTTCCAACGCTTGGTAGATCGGAACAGTACCCACTGGCACTGGACTGTTACGCATTATCCACTCACGTGTTTCGTGAATGTTTTTACCCGTACTTAAATCCATAATCGTGTCACCACCCCAACGCACTGACCACGCCATTTTTTCAACTTCTTCCACGACCGAAGATGTCACGGCTGAATTACCAATATTGGTATTCACTTTAACTAAGAAATTACGTCCAATAATCATTGGCTCTGATTCTGGATGGTTAATATTATTTGGAATAATGGCACGTCCTCGTGCGACTTCATCACGCACGAATTCAGGTGTAATCTGCTCTGGCAGCTCAGCACCAAAAGATTCACCAGCGTGTTGCTTAAGTAATTTTACATATTCAGGATCACGACGCAGCTCATCCAAGCGCAGTGATTCACGTATGGCAATATATTCCATTTCAGGAGTAATAATGCCCTGACGCGCATAATGCATTTGGGTTACATTCTTACCCTCACGAGCTCTTAATGGTGGATGCTGAGTACCGAATCTAATGGCTGCCGTATCAGGATCTTGCGCACGCGCTTGCCCATATTCTGAAGTCAATCCGTCTAGTGCTTCGGTATCTTCACGTTGCGCTATCCAAGCCGAGCGAATTCTGTCTATACCTTGGGATAGATCTACGTCTTTCTTTGGGTCGGTAAGAGGTCCAGAAGTATCGTATATAGGAATAGAGGGATTGATCTCCTCTTCACCACTAGTTGTGGTGTTGTCGCAAGACACTTCGCGCATGCCAACCTGTATATCGTCACGCGAACCTTGTATGAATATTTTTTTTGATCGCGGGAAAGGTCGTGATACTTCTTCACTTAGTTTTTTTGTTTCTTTTACAAGATCTACACTTATCGCACTCATGCCTGTACCTGAAGGTTATGGACGTCGTTAATAACGTCCGGATTAGCTAAATTTTATACACCAAGAATAACACTTGTCATAGCGTGTTTGTAACTGCCCTAATAGTCGTCAAGGTAAACATGCATGCATCCGCTATACTGTACAAGAACTCTTGTTTTCAAAACAACCAATATGGTTGTATGGTGTGTATGATGTGAGTGCTTATCAGACCATAAAGTGCTGATCAAAAGCACCCACTCAGAAACTGAACACCAACCAGATCAAAAATATAGCTTAAATATGAAATTGAGGTGTTCTTTCAACCTCAATAAAATACTCACTATTTGCATTAAAGAAATACTTATAAAGGATAGTCCATTGAGTTTCCGAGAAATGTCTGCCGCGGTGTTATATGAATACCTGCAAAACCTGACTATTAAACCATTATTAATTGATGTCAGAGAACCATGGGAATACCAAACTTGCCATATTAAAGATTCTGTACTGATACCCATGCGCCAAATTCCAACAGTATTAAACGAACTAGATCCAGATAGAGAGACAGTATTGATTTGTCACCACGGAATCCGCAGTCGCTCCGTCTCCACATTCTTAACTAATAATGATTTCACTCAAATCATCAATTTATCTGGAGGCATAGACGAATGGGCTAAAACTGTAGATGACTCCATGCCAGTGTATTGATTTATTGGCGCATTGGTTTATTTTGGTCATAATAGCCAATACGGTAGCAGCTTCACTTTAACAATTACCCAGCCATCACCAGTCACTACAAAGAGTACTATGATTAAAATCTTTAGCATTGCCATCATTACGCTGAGTATTTGCGTGCTAGTCCCGTCCAGCAGCATTGCTAATGGATTAACCGACGTATATCTGATTGCTAAGAATCAGGATCCTATTATCAGAGAGGCAGATGCAAATTATCAGGCATCTGCAATGGCTCATCCTTTAGCACGCGCCTCTCTGCTACCACAGATTAACTTTACGGCAGAAACTTCAGAGAACCGTCTAGATACTAAAGGCGCTACTTTTGGGGTGCCGGGGCGTAAGGTCAATTTCAATTCTAACGGCTATCGTCTATCGCTCGTACAGTCACTTTATAATCGCAACTTCATTATCCAACTGCGACAATCAAAAAACACTGTCGCACGGGCACAGATTGAACTCGACTTATCACAACAAAATCTCATCCTTCGCACTGCTGAAGCCTATTTTGAAGTACTAGCCGCACGCGATAATTTACGTTTTATCGGAGCAGAAAAAGGGGCGATCGAACAGCAACGCGATCAAGCAGTCAATCGTTTTGAAGTGGGCTTATCAGCCATCACTGATGTGAAGGACGCTCAATCAAGCTATGACTTAGCAGTGGCTAAAGAAATTGAAGCGCGCAACAATTTAGAACTTAGCCTGGATAACCTCACCATGATCACAGGATCTCGCATAGTGGAACTATCACAGCTAGCACAAGAGATGATGCCATTAGATCCACAACCAAATGATATGCAGAGCTGGATAGATAGTGCTCTCAATCAGAATCTTAGGCTTCTCATTAATGAATACGATACCACTATCGCACATCAGCAAATTGAGTTAAGTCGCTCTGGTTACCACCCAACATTAGACATTGTGGCAAGTCACAATGACAGTGAAAGCGGCGGTCTGTCAGGCAAGCGAAAAACAGAGGAGTCAAGAGTGGGACTGGAGTTAAACATCCCTCTTTTTGTTGGTGGGCGTAATTATTATCAAACCAAAGAAAGTCGTTATCGCTACGAAGCGGCGTTACAGGCACATGAGCAAATTAGACGTGAAGTTAAGCGCGATACAGCACAGGCCTTCCATAATGTGATCGCTAGCGTGAGCCGAGTAAATGCTCTTGCAAAAGCACTTGAATCAGCACATGTCTCAGCCGAGGCTAATAATGTTGGCTTTGAAGTGGGCACCCGAACCTCAGTGGATGTTTTGATTGCCCTGCAAGCAGTGTATGAAGCCCAGAGTAATTTTGCACGTTCACGCTATGATTATTTACTCAATACACTTAAGCTTCGGCTCGCCACAGGCACTCTTAATGTTGACGACCTCGCCAATATTGATCAGTGGCTGCAATAGAATTACGCACCCTTTGCAAATTAGTCTTTAATCATAAAGAGTGAAGATAAAGCATCTATCGCTTTTCTGTGACAGTATCATGATTGCGATACTGTGAATTTATGAATTCTTAACAGCTAGACCAGCCAACTCTGTGTGAGTGGCCAGCCTAATTTATTGATTATATCGACCTACTTAATGAAATCTCAGCTACTCGTTAGCCTCGCTCAACCAGTCTTTATATTCATCGATCTCGCCGTGTACTATCTTGAAGTAAGTGGACTGTAACTGTTCAGTAATAGGTCCACGTGCACCATTGCCGATAGGCCGCTTATCTAACTCATTGATCGGTGTGACTTCTGCAGCTGTGCCTGTGAAGAATGCTTCATCTGCGATGTACACTTCATCACGTGAAATTTGTTTTTCAACCACTGGAATCTGCATTTGATTGGCAATGGTGATGACTGTTTTACGCGTGATCCCATCCAAGGCTGAACTCAGTTCTGGTGTGTATAAAATGCCATCCCTGACAATGAACACATTTTCACCACTACCCTCAGCCACAAATCCCTGAGGGTCCAGCATCAATGCTTCGTCATAGCCATCTTGTGCAGCATCTTGTAAAGCCAACATAGAGTTCACATAGTGACCATTCACTTTAGCCTTACACATAGTTGCATTAACGTGATGGCGCGTAAACGATGAGGTTTTTACACGAATTCCCTGCTCTAATTTATCTTTGCCCATGTATGCGCCCCACTCCCATGCCGCAACGATACAGTGAACCTGTAACGCCTCTGCCCGCAGACCCATGCCTTCAGAGCCATAAAAACACATCGGACGAATATAGCCATAGGCCATATCGTTTGCTTTCACAACTTCAATCTGGGCTTGATTAAGTTCCTCCAAACTATAGGGTACTTTCATACCAATAATTTTGGCTGAATTTAGTAATCTTTGCGTATGATCCTGCAAGCGGAATATGGCAGTACCCATAGTTCCGTCATAAGCACGTACTCCTTCGAACACACCTGCCCCATAGTGTAATGTGTGAGTGAGTACATGAGTTTCAGCCTCTCGCCAATCCACCATCTCACCATCACGCCAAATTTTTCCATCTCTGTCCGACATAGACATATGCTTACTCCTAATCCTTTAACTGCCAATAATTTTCTGCCAGTATTTTCCAATGATTTCTCTTTCCGGGATATATTCTTCACTAGATACTTCAGCTTCAACAGCATGCAACGCCTGTGCATGCATAGTTTGTCTATACTGGCGGTAAATATCACTTAATTCCTGCGCCTCAGAAACAGCAATGATAGCAAGATCACTCAAGCATTTTAGTAACTGTATATTATCAGAATAATCACACAAGCTCGGATGCTGATGAGCATGTGCTAACACCATACATTGCACCATAAATTCTATGTCGGTGATACCTCCACGGTCGTTTTTGAGATGAAATATCTCTTGATTACGCGAAGATTTCTGAATCAACATTTTCACTCTCATATCAGCCACCTGCTTTTTAAGTTCAGCTAGGTCACGCTTTTGAGTGAGTATATTTTTTCGCATATGATTGAATTGCTGCATTAAATCATCATCCCCAACAATACAGCGTGCCCGCACCAATGCTTGCAACTCCCAAGCCCAAGCCCGCTGTTCATAATAAATCTGCATTTGCTGAATGGATGACACCATTGCTCCAGCTGCACCATCTGGACGCAATCGCGCGTCTACTTCATATAATCTTCCGCTGACTGTTTGTAGACTCAGCATTTGATTCAATCGCTGTATTAATAATGTATTCCGCGTCGTCGCATTACACTCTTGTATTCTGTTATTTTCATCGGATGGAGGATTTTTACATATGAAGACTAAATCCAAATCCGAGCCATAACTCATCTCCAAGCCTCCTAACTTTCCAAATGCCACTACTCCCATACGATCCGCAGATTCTCGATCAAAGTTTTCACCTAAGTATCTCAAACAACCTTTCACAATGGTTTCTGCCATCCAACTCAATTCATCGCTGACACTCATTAAAGAGAGGTTACCCTCAATATCTGCACAGGCTACTTGCAACTCATGGGTATGTTTATAGTATCTGACCCTTTCCATAATCTGCTCATAATCCAAGTCTGTATGATTCAAGACTTCTCGCTCAAAATGGTGTTCTAGTGCGTTTTGATCTTCGAGGTTTTGCTCATTCAAAGGACGCATTAACTCATCCATCAACAGTGGATAGGTACTAAGATGATTTGTCACCCAAGGACTGGCTGCACATACCATGATAAGTTGAGATAAACACTTTTGATTTTCTGACAACATCACCAAATAAACGGAACGGCGCAAAATGCTTTGAATGAGCATGAATATGCGCGTCAGGCATTCTTGAGTCAGATTGGCATCATTTAACTTATGCAAAAAAATTGGCATAAATGTATTTAAGCGCGTGCGCCCCAGAGTATCTTGATTGCGATAAGCAGCACTGCCAATCAGTTTCATGATGTGACTTTGCATGGTGTGAGCGGAACTAAATCCCATATCAACGAGAAGATTCAGGCCATCCTCTTGATCTATTTGTTGAAATTTACTCCATATCAACTGATATGCATTCTGCATCTCAGCACTTTCATCTTCGCTACGAATTTGCATCAACATTTGATGTACATTCTCACGCTGACGTGTGAGTTCATCCAGACAAGCATCGTAGGTTTCAAAGCCCATGGAATTTGCAAGCATGCACTGCTTATGTGGCTCTGTGGGTAATTGGTGAGTCTGCTCATCATTCATCATCTGCAAGCGATTCTCACAACGCCGCAAAAACTTATAGGCAGATAATAGTCGCCGCATATCATGTGACTCAATCAAGCCCATATCTACGATGGATTGACTGGCTGCAAATAAACTCTGAGTTTGCAAATTCAGCATGCGTCCACCATAAGCTAGCTGAAAAAACTGGATGACAAACTCAACCTCTCGGATTCCGCCCTGACCTAATTTAATATTATCCTGAGTTCTATTACGTTTAACTTGCTCTGCAATCAGATCTTTCATTTCTCGCAGGGTATTGAGCACACCAAAGTCTATATATTTGCGATATACAAAACTACTCACAATAGAATCAAAGGCTATTTGATCTTGCTTGCTACCCGTTACACATCGTGCTTTTAAGAAAGCATAGCGCTCCCACTCACGACCATGTGTATATAAATATTCCTCCAAACTATCAAGATGGATAACGAGTGGGCCTGAGTCACCAAATGGACGCAGTCGACAATCAACCCTATAAACAAAACCATCGGCGGTAGTCGTAGCCACCAAATCAATAAATTTTTGCGCCAAAAACATGAAAAATTCTTGATTGGTGATAGGCCGTTCAGAATCAGTTTGACCAGCCCCTGAATATATGAAGACTAAATCAATGTCTGATGAAAAATTAAGCTCGCTGCCACCTAACTTGCCTAGCGCTAATACAATAAAATTGGCCATCTCACCCTGTTCCGTCAAGGGTTGTCCGTATTTATGACTGAGCGATCGTTGACACCACTGCACCGCCTGTTGCACACATACATCGGCGACATTACTGAGTGCAATCAATAAAGTATTCACATCTTCATTGAGCACTAAATCACGCCAACATATGATGAGTAATTGCTGATGACGGAAATATCTAATGACTCGTTTAAAGTCATCCTCATCTTCTACCTCTTGCATGGCATGAGAGAGAGTTGCATATAACTGTTGCTGAGACTGATCGGGAGTAATTGGCAGATTGATTAAGACAGAAAGGTATTCTGGATGGCGTTGGCATTGCTGCATAGCATAATGACTGTAACGCCATAGGTCTTTAATAGTATTTTGATGTTTATCAAATTCCTCAGGCTGAGCATAGTCCTCCAAGAAACGCGCCCAAGCGATATCCACACTATCTCCAGAATTAGTCGAATCATCTTCAATCACTGAAATCTCTTACCTTTTGTTAACTTCTTACAGTTAGCATTCTAGCAGTCCCTCCGCCGCCCAAGTGCCGGGTTAAATACCTATGATGCATATAACAAACTGGGATTATGAATGAGAATCAATCTCAATCGTGCTAACATGTCCATTAATTATAGACTCACACCTTTAACTCAGAAGATTACCTCAATGAAATTTAAAATTAACCCCGCTTTTTACTTAATCTTGTGTGCGATTTTTGTTAGCCCAACGCTGGCATCTGAAGAACTTAACGTTTATTCAGCACGCAAAGAAGCCTACATTAAGCCTTTACTGGATCAATTCTCTCAGGCTCATAATGTTCAGGTTAATTTGGTCACCAGTAAAGCAGACGCACTCATTCAGCGCCTCATTGGCGAGGGTGAAAACACACCAGCAGACGTTTTAATCACAGTGGATGCCGGTAGACTATACCGTGCACAACAAGCCGGTCTTTTGCGGTCCATAGATGGCAGTCAGTTTACACAGGCCGCACCCAGTCAATTCCAAGACCCGCAGGGCTATTGGTTTGGTTTATCTCTGCGTGCCCGAACCATAGTTTATCATCCACAACGCGTGCAGGCATCAGAACTGAGTGATTATGCATCACTAGCCGACCCCCAATGGAAACAGCGAATCTGTATACGTTCATCTAATAATATTTATAATCAATCATTAGTGGCCTCCATGATCGCTCATGACGGTGTGGAAAAAACACAGCACTGGGCAAACCATTTTGTTGGCAATTTTGCACGCAAACCACAAGGTGGTGATCGTGATCAGATCAAAGCTGTGGCCGCTGGCCAATGTGATATCGCGGTGGTCAATTCTTACTATCTAGGTAGCATGCTCATCGGTAGTGATGCAGAAAAAGCAGCCGCTAGCAGTGTGAAGTTATTTTGGCCCAATCAACAAGAGCGTGGTGTGCATATGAATATCAGTGGTATTGCTGTCACTCAGCATGCAAAAAACTCACAGCTTGCTATTCAGTTAATTGAATTTCTCTATACTGATGAAGCCCAAGCTTGGTATGGTGACGTCAATATGGAGTATCCGGTTCGCAAAGGTATTACCACTAACCCTACCCTGCTGAGTTGGGGCGATTATCAAGCAGATGACTTAGCACTCACTGAATTGGGTATTCATAACTCTGAGGCTGTCAAAGTTATGGACAAAGCTGGCTGGAAGTAAATCCATATAATTATGTTTCAAGGTCACACTAAGATGTCACTGAGTGAAATCATTCAAATCCATAACTCAGTTAATTTTTAGATTTTTAATTCTAATGTTAATTAAATCAAAGCCCAAAAGCATCCAAACCAATACGTAGACTAATTAAGTAATGAGTTTTTAAATTGTTCAATAATATTCCTCAGACTAAAGCCCAGACCCACAAGAACAGCAATACTTTATGGTTGCTGTCAGTGGCGACTATTGCCGGCATATTGGTCTTGCCTCTAGTGGTAATTCTACAGTTTAATTTGCATGACTATACGGATACTTGGCAACACTTAATCGACTATGTCCTCATCGATTATGTGACAAACTCTCTTAAACTAGCCTTTGGTGTAGCTTTTGGTACTTTCATTATTGGCGTGCCCACCGCTTGGCTATGCGCGCTTTATCGATTCCCAGGCAAACGCTTGCTGGAGTTTTTATTACTGCTACCGTTAGCCATGCCGGCCTACATCATTGCCTACACATATACGGGCATTTTAGATTTTGCTGGCCCTGTTCAAAGCTATTTAAGAGTCACTTTTGATTGGGCTTATGGAGACTACTGGTTCCCAGAGATACGCTCTCTTGGTGGCGCCATTATGATGTTCTCCTTCGTGTTGTATCCGTATGTGTTCTTACTAACGCGTTCCACACTGGCTGCACAATCCGCCAACATCACTCATGTTGCACAATCTTTAGGAGCCAGTAGCATCGAACGTTTAACCCTGATTATTCTACCTCTAGCACGTCCAGCCATCGTAGCGGGGGTCATGCTAGCACTAATGGAAACCTTAGCCGACTATGGCACTGTGCAGTACTTCGGCGTTGATACATTCACAACAGGCATTTTTCGTACTTGGTTTGGGTTTGGTGAAGCACAGACAGCAGCGCAATTATCGAGCTTATTAATGCTAACGGTATTCGCACTGTTTTTGTTTGAAAAAAGTTCTCGCAAACGTATTCGCTATCACAACTCATCTAACTCGCAACACCAAAATCAATGCTTACCTCTGCATGGTAAGCAAGCATTAATGACTGCCATTATATGTTTCTTACCTGCACTATTTGGCTTTATCATCCCCCTGATCCAACTCAGTCGCTGGGCGGTTGATACTTTCGACAAAATGGTGGATGGAATGTTTTGGCAACTCGCAATGAACAGTTTTTATGTGGCAGCAAGTGCTGCTCTGCTGACAGTTGCTGTAGCCCTTATTCTTGCTTATGGACAACGCTCTAGTAAAAACAAATTAGTGCTAGGTTTAATTAATTTATGCACTATGAGTTACGCCATTCCAGGCACCATTATTGCTGTGGGCACACTGATTATATTTACTAGCATTGATAATTTTGTGATTGATTATTTACGCACTCAGTGGGGTATAGATAGCGGATTAATTTTTACTGGCACTATCTTTGCCTTGGTATTCGCACATACCGCGCGTTTTCTATCATTGGGATTACAAAGCGTTGGAGCGAGCTTGAATAAAATTAATCAATCTATGGATGAAGCCTCCAGCTTACTGGGACAGAGTCCATTTTCTACTCTGCGAAAAATTCACATACCACTTATCCGCAGTGGATTACTCACCGCAACATTATTAGTCTTTGTTGAGGTGATGAAGGAGTTACCTGCTACACTCATCATGCGTCCTTTTAACTTTAATACACTGGCAGTAAGAGCTTACGAGTTGGCCTCTGATGAACGACTTGCAGATGCATCCACTGCAGCGATTGCGATAGTGCTAACAGGTATCATACCTGTCATTATTCTTAATTTAACGGCAAACCGAAATGACTAATCATTCTGCATTACTGAATGTTAAAAATATGTCCGCCTCTTATCAGGGCTTACCCGTGTTGGAAAATACTGACTTACAGGTAAAGCAATACGATATCGTATGCCTACTAGGAAATAGTGGCTGTGGTAAAACCACACTCTTACGATCGATTGCGGGACTCCATGAAATCACTCAAGGACAGATCGAATTAGATCAACAACTATTAAGTGATGCGAGTAATACGGTAGCGCCGGAATTCAGAAACATCGGCATGATGTTCCAAGACTTAGCCTTATTTCCACATTTAACTATCTATGAAAATGTAGCTTTTGGCATAAGAAAACAATCTAAATCGTCTATTCAAGCGCGCATAAATCATGTGCTTGAGTTGGTAGATATTGATATTAGTCAACATCAGAAATATCCACATGAGCTATCTGGCGGGCAACAGCAACGTGTGGCATTAGCACGTGCATTAGCCCCTAAACCTAAACTATTGCTTTTGGATGAACCCTTCTCAAGTCTAGACCCAGAATTAAGAGAACAACTCGCAACCCAGGTACGTGAGATTCTAAAGCAAGAAAAAGTCACCACCGTGATGGTGACGCACGACCAAAAAGAAGCTTTTGTGATGGCAGATTGGGTAGGTGTGATGCACCAAGGCGAAATTGTTCAGTTTGATACGCCTTACAATATTTATCATCAACCCACCTCACGCTTCGTGGCTGACTTCGTTGGGCTTGGAGATTTAATCCCGGTACAAGTGAGTGCACATGACACGATAGAATCTGTGTTTGGTGAAATCAAAGGAGAAATTCCTAGCCACTTTGAAATCCATCAAGAACTTGATCTACTAGTGCGTCCAGATGACATTCCACATGATGATGACAGTCCTATTAAAGCTATTATTGAAGAAAAGCGTTTTCTAGGTGCAGAATTTATCTACACCTTACGTCTACCTAACAATCAAAAGCTATCCTGCTATGCACCCAGTCATCACAACCATCCGATCGGGCAACCACTAGGCATTCGTCTTGAACTTGAACACTTAGTGTTATTCAGTAAATAAGCCTTAACCTTATTCTAAGAAGATGCGACAATGTTGCATCTGAATTTTGTGGCTTTAGCGTGAAAAGAATTCTGCCTAGAACCTCTCGTCTCATAATTGCTCGCATCATAATAAGTGGTTTGGTCTATCAGCTTATTGGCAGCTTCGCACATGCCGAAATGCTGGGCACTGATCGCATCATCCAACCTTCCAGTAACAAACAATCAATTAACGCTGTGCTATTGCGTGAAGATGTTAAAGCCGTGCTGCTTGAACATGGCGTGCAGGCCGCTGATGTTAAACATCGCCTTGACCAACTGACAGATTCCGAACTGCAAACATTAGCGGATGAGTTTAAAAACCTTCCTGCTGCAGGCAACCCAACCCTGTTGTTATTTTTACCTGGTCCCATCATGTTGATGCTTGAGATGACAGGCACCACGGACATGTCGACAACTTTCTAATATTCAGATTTAAGATTATGACAGACATACAAAAAACTCTCTGGTATGGCTGTGTGTGTTTACTACTGTCCGTGTCATTGTCCTCCTGCACAGTCATAACCATCGCCGATCATGTGGTGCCCAAAGAACCACAAAATCTTCCTACCGATGTTGTTTTAGACGTGCCGTTTCACACTCAATCAGATAATTATTGCGGCCCTGCCGCACTTAGCATGGTAGCCGCCTACTATGACATTGAAACGAATATCGACGAATTAAGTAAAAAGGTTTATACACCTAAAAAAGGCGGCAGTCTTCAAATTGAAATGCAAGCGGCTGCACGCAGTCTGGGTTTGGTCGCCTTTCCAACCCAACTAGATCTACCCTCTCTAAGCCTTGAAATAGATTCCGGCCATCCTGTCATCATCTTACAAAACTTATCGCTAAATATTTATCCTGTCTGGCATTACGCCGTAGTCACAGGACGTGATGTGCATCGACTGCATTTTCTACTGCATAGCGGAGAGCATGAGTACTATCGCTCACCTTGGCATACTTTACGCAACACTTGGGAACGCAGTGATTATTGGGCCATGGTGATGTTACCCGCAGGCCAGCTGCCGGCCAGCATCAAGCTTGATCATGCCTTACGCGCAGCTATTGATCTTGAAAAAATTGGTCAATATCGTCTCGCCCAAACAACCTATCAAGCCATTCATGAACGCTGGCCAGATAGTTTTGCGGCCTTGGCTGGCATCGCGAATACTTATATGTATTTAAATGAGCCTTTAGCCGCTAGTCGCGCATATAGACAAGCACTTGCATTGAATACGCAGTCAGCAGAGCTATTAAATAATTTTGCTTACACAGCCGAAGCATTAGGTTGTCAGATTACCGCTATTGATGCGGTTGCATGCGCACTCAAAATGTCACATCAAAATAATCCTGCAATTGTTGATACACTGCAACAACTTCAAGCAAAATATCCCCAACCCATCAATCTCGACAACTGCCCAGTTGTTAATTGTTCAAATTGACATCAATCCAATAACAACTAAACAAGCGAAAATCTTCCAAGTCCGTTATCATGACGCCCTTAAACCTATTATAAGAAATCCTTAACAGGACACACAGGAGAACACACGCAATGTCATCTTCATTTAATCGTTGGCGCCCACATCCATGGCATGGTATCGAAATTGGCCCAAACTCACCCAGTGTGGTGACGGCTTATATTGAAAGCACCCCATTCAACCATATTAAATACGAAGTTGATAAACTCACCGGCTACTTAAAAGTTGACCGCCCACACCGCACATCATCGTTACCGCCCACACTTTATGGTTTTATCCCTCAAACTTACTGTGGTTCACGAGTTGGCGAATTAATGCCGGCGGCAAGTAATGGTGATGATGATCCATTGGACATCTGTGTCATCAGTGATCGTCATATTGATCGCTCAGAACTGATACTCAATGCACGCGTTATTGGAGGCTTACCCATGCTAGATGATGGAGAGGCTGATGATAAAATCATTGCCGTGCTGGAAAAAGATCATGTTTGGTCTGGTGTGGAAGATATCTCTCAATTACCCCCCTCTATGATCGAACGCTTAAGACATTACTTCAGTACCTACAAAGTGCTCCCAGGCGAAGAATCTACCGTGTTTATTGGAGAAGCTTACGGATGTGAGCACGCTGAAAAAGTGATCGAGCTATCAATTTTAGATTACAAAGATAAATTTGCAGACTTTGACGCCATCTCTTAACGCATCATTCTACAATTATTATTCCTGTAGATCGTGATTTAGCCTTGTCGACTGGATCACGATCTATATCAAACCGTTTTACGATGCCCATAGGGTTTCCAAGCCGGTGCAATCACATTAGGCATTTCTGAACGCTGCAACAAATTAGCAGACGTTAAAGTGAACTCTCCATAACGTTGATTAATGTGATCCATCGCACAATTTATCTGCTGGCGCTTAACGTCACGCTCATCAAACAAGCCCATCTGACAGCCCTGATCTTTAGGATCCAGCGCAACAACACGCACCTGAAAGCATCCCTGCTGTCGCCATACTTGCTGTAAAAAATCATTAATCATGGTCTTGATTTTATGACTATCATTGGTTGGCATCTCGGTCTGTAGTTTATCTCCCACCCAACCATTCTCTGTGAGATAGCCAACAAAATAAGTGCGTGCTTCGAACTCGTGTCGACGCAAACGCGTTGCGACTTTTTCAGCCATATGATGCAAATATACTTTCAACACCTTAAAACTGCTGGTGTTAGGAGGCATCACTTTGCTATGCCCCACCGACTTAGGTGCTGCCACTTCTTGTTGAATGGGATCTGGATCTAAGCCCTGCGCCATATACCAAATTCTTCGCCCCAAATTACCAAAGCGTCTAGCTAATTCACTGATGGGGAGATTTTGCATATCACCACAAACATATACACCACGTTGATTTAGGTAGCGACCGATACCTTTAGCAATTCCACTTAATTCCGTTACAGGCACATCACTCAAATAAGTGCGTGCATACCAAGGTGACACCGAGAATAACCCGTTAGGTTTGTCTTTTTTTGCTGCATATTTAGCCGTTGTCTTATCACCGCTAATACCAACACTACACGTCAAACCACTCACCTGTTGAACGATCTGCTTGGCCAAACGCCCTGCTTCCATAGGATGCTGATATATATTTTGGCAGTGGGTGACATCTAAAAAAGCCTCATCCACTGAAAAGATTTCAATATCAGGAGTGACCGCTTGCAAGGCCTCCATGATATCGCTGGATACTTGCGCATAGCGTTGAGGTCGTGCCGGCACTTGAATCACATTCGGACATAACTGTTTAGCTTCTTTTAAACGCGTACCTGTTTTTATGCCATAGTTTCTGGCCTCGTAAGAACAGGTAATAAAACAACTGCCATGTTGGCCATTGGTAATGCCTATCGGTTTATCTCTTAGCTCGGGTCGGTCATGCTGTTCGATACTGGCAAAAAAAGCATCCATATCGATAAATACAATGGCGCGCTCCCATCTAGGTTCACTCATCGCCACTCACTCATATAAGCGCACCTGTCCTATTAATATACCTTGGATAGTAATGCGCTCAGCAGAGTATTCTTTAGCCTGCATCGCTTTGTTAGCAGGCACTAATCGTATGTAATCTTTTTTCGGATATTGTATGCGTTTCAATGTGACATCATTCTCATCGATCAAAGCCACTACTATTTGGTTGCTACGCGCCGTCGAAGCATATTCAATCACCACATAATCGCCATTACGAATACCCTCATCTATCATCGAATGACCTTTCACTTGTAAGACATAACGATTACTGCCTCCCAGCAACCGCGAAAAATTCAGCTGCTGTTCATCCTCAATCGCTTCAATTGGTTTACCTGCTGCAATACGACCTAATAATGGCAATGCACCCTCATCTGACTGTTCCAGTAGTTCTATACCACGCGTTTTAGGATGGCGTATCAAATAACCCGCCTCCACTAAAGTAGATATATATCGATGTATCACACCCTTTGAGCTGATGCCCAAACCCAGGGCTATCTCAGTCAATAACGGAGAACGGCCCTGTTCCGTCACATATTTTTGAATAAATTCCAGCGTGTCTTGTTCGCGTGCAGTTAACATAAAAGCTTACTTTAAGTGTTTTCTTTAATGAGAACATAAAGAGAACTTTTGCGTCAAGCTATACAAATTTGAATTTGAATTCTTGCGCTAACACGCTAGTATGACCAATAGTAATATTATGATCACTTAAGCATCATCGTTGGGGCATCACCTATCAACAGATTAAAAACCAATCTTTATAATCTCATACGAGGACTGTAGTGAATAAACTAACCACGCTGTTTAAAAATAATAAAGCCTGGGCTGAGCAACAGACCCAACGAGATAAAGAATTCTTTTCACGACTGTCCAAACAACAATCCCCCGAATACTTATGGATAGGCTGCTCCGATAGCCGAGTTCCAGCCAATCAAATCATCGACTTACCACCAGGCGAAGTATTTGTGCACAGAAATATCGCTAATGTCGTGGTACATACCGATCTCAATTGTTTATCCGTCATCCAATTTGCCGTGGAGGTGTTAAAAGTTAAACACGTTATTGTATGTGGTCATTATGGCTGTGGTGGCGTACAAGCGGCCATGGAGGACAAGCAACATGGTTTAATTGATAACTGGCTACAACACATTAGGGATGTGATACGTTTACATGAAGATGAATTGAATCAGTTATCAGACCATCAGCGCTGCGATCGTCTGTGCGAACTTAATGTCATTGAACAGGTACGCCATGTCTGCTTAACGACCACTATTCAAAATGCTTGGCGACAGGGTAACGACCTTACCGTGCATGGCTTAATCTATAGTATTAACAACGGCATATTGAAGGACTTAGATACTTCGCTATCATCTATAAAAGAGTTTCAATCCATAAAATAGTTCGTAGATGACGACTACATTGTAGCGTTAGACGAGGTCATCAGCTGAAATTTTCGCTGTACTCAATCACACTCAATAGCTTATTCTGCGCGCTATATTTTAAACCTGTATTAATATTGACTCATGACTAAAAAACTAAGACCCCACTCCTCCATTGTTGTCGATGGCACAGAGCGTGCTCCAAGCCGAGCCATGCTACGCGCCGTAGGCTTCAAGGATGATGATTTCAAAAAACCTCAAATTGGCATTGCTTCTACATGGAGCATGGTAACGCCATGTAATATGCATATTAATACCTTGGCGGATAAGGCCGCTGCTGGTGCTGATAAGGCCGGAGGTAAAGGTGTCATATTCAACACTATCACTATTTCAGACGGTATCTCCATGGGTTCAGAAGGAATGAAATATTCTCTGGTCTCGCGCGAAGTCATCGCCGATTCCATTGAAACCGTGGCGGGCTGTGAAGGCTTCGATGGTCTGGTCGCAATCGGTGGCTGTGATAAAAATATGCCGGGTTGCCTGATTGGATTGGCGCGTCTCAATCGTCCGTCAGTCTTTGTCTATGGCGGCACCATCATGCCAGGCAATCATAAAGGCACTAAGGTCGATGTGGTGTCAGTGTTTGAAGCGGTAGGCCAACACGCTAAAAAAGAAATCAATGCAACTGAATTAAAACAAATCGAATCGACGGCTATTCCAGGTGCTGGATCCTGTGGAGGGATGTATACCGCCAACACAATGGCCTCTGCTATTGAAGCACTGGGCATGAGTTTGCCTGGTAGTTCTGCTCAAGCCGCTATTTCCAAGTCAAAAGAGACGGACTGCCGTAATGCCGGTAAAGCGGTCATTAATCTCTTGAAGAAAAATATATGCCCTAGTGACATCATGACCCGCAAAGCGTTCTTAAACGCCATTGCCGTGATAACTGCTCTAGGTGGATCTACCAATGCGGTACTGCATCTATTGGGCATGGCGCATGCCATGCGCGTTAAACTCAGTATTGATGACTTCACCCGTATCGGTAAAAAAGTGCCGGTATTGGCCGATCTACGTCCCAGTGGAAAATATATGATGTCAGAGTTGATCGCCATTGGTGGCATTCAACCCTTGATGAAGATGTTGCTCGATAGAGGTTTATTACATGGTGACTGCATGACCGTCACAGGTAAAACTTTGGCCGCCAATCTTAAATCTGTGAAACCTTACTCACAGCGTCAAAAGATTATTCGTTCATTTGATGACCCAATTAAGAAAGACAGTCATTTAGTTATACTTTATGGCAACCTCGCACCAGAAGGTGCTGTGGCTAAGATATCGGGCAAAGAGGGACTATCATTTACCGGCCGTGCGAAAGTATTTGCTTCAGAAGAAGCTGCTCTCAAGAAAATTCTCGATGGTGGCATCAAAAAAGGGGATGTCATTGTGATTCGTTATGAAGGTCCCGTTGGCGGCCCCGGCATGCGTGAAATGTTATCGCCGACTTCGGCCATTATGGGTAAAGGCCTCGGCAAGGATGTTGCATTGATCACAGATGGACGTTTTTCGGGTGGCAGTCATGGCTTTGTCGTCGGTCACATCACTCCAGAAGCAGCTGTTGGTGGTCCATTAGCACTGGTTAAAAATGGTGACGAAATCACTATTAATGCTGAAAAACGTGAAATGAATCTACATATCTCTCAAGCTGAGATGAAAAAACGTAAAAAAGCTTGGAAAGCACCTAAACAACGTTATACCCGAGGTGTGTTGGCGAAATATGCCAAACAAGTGAGTTCGGCATCAACTGGTGCTGTTACCGATTAGACAAATTCGAACGCTCAAATATATCTAAATGACTCATGCAATGGAGACAGTTCGGCATTGCAGCACTCATTTTTGAGTGATTTTGATCGTTTAAGAGCAATACTGGGGATTAATTGTGAAAATTCATTGGCACTCACGATGGAATAGTTTACGATTTAGCCCCATTTTTATGTGTCGGCATGCAATTGTTTTGCAATCGCCTGTCGCTAACGTGCATTATTTCAAACAATTAAGGAGCAGTTAATGTCACTGACACCAGAAGAATTAGAAGCCATCATGGAGCGCAAGAACACTATGCGTCGTGAAGCTTACGATCGTCGCAACGCGCAGGAAAACAAAGATGAAATCAGCGCTAAAGCAGTTGAACTTTTCATGGCTCTTCCTGAATACCAGAATGCCCACACTATTATGTGGTACATCGACTGTCGTTCAGAATTACGCACTAAGCCTGAGTTACTTGCTGAAGTAGCCAAAGGCGAGAAGAAAATTATTGTTCCTTACTGCACAGAAGACGAGAACGGCGACAACAAGCTTGGCTTGTGGTGGATGGAAAGCCTAGAGGAGATGGTAGTTGGTAAATGGAACATACTTGAGCCACCAAAAGACATGTGGGGCAATCCTGAGAAAGAAGTCGAAGCTCAAGATTTAGACCTAGTTATGGTTCCTGGTGTTGGCTTTGACCGCGATGGTGGTCGTATGGGTCATGGTCAAGGTTACTATGACCGTCTACTTGAAAAAGTTCGTGCAGATGCACCGTTGATCGCATTAGGGTATGAATCTCAGTTGTTCGATAACGTTCTAGTTGCGCCACACGACGTATACATGGACAAAGTGGTTACTGAAGACGCTGTTTATGATGGCAGAGGAAGAGACTAATGACTGCTATTATCGATGATACCTATGCAGAAGCGTTTAAAAGCCTCTACGTAGAGTTCTTAATTACAGCCAAAGACCGCAAGTGGGTTGACCATGCAGTCAATGCCGCTACTGGTAATGGCTCTAGCTCAATCTTGTGTGATTGTGAAGCCGGTCTAGATCGCTATGTTGGCCCGGGTGGGGACGAGAGTGTACAAACACCCGACGGTCGTCCAGGCGCTATCGTACAATTACACGTGCCACGTTTTCGCAAAGATCGAGTTGAGGCATTAGGTAAATCTGCTTTAGTCCGTATTAGCCAAAACGTCATGACTTGTCCTACGGCTTCATGTTTCAACTTGATTGATTCAGAAGAGTATTACCACATGGGTCGTAAAGTGGCTTACTTTGGTAACGGTTATCAAAAACGTATCGAACGCTATGGCCGCAAGATGTGGTGGATTCCTATTCTTGGTGGTGAGTTTGTGCTTGATCGCCGTCTTGGTCGTTCAGATGGCCTCATGGGTGGTAACTTATGGTTCTTCGGAAAAGATACTGACTCAGCTCTAGAAGCCGCCGAAAAAGGTTGTGAAGCGATACTTCCAGTGGATGGTGTCATTACCACATTCCCTGGTGGAATTGCGGGGAGTGGCTCTAAAGCAGGGAGTGATTATGACTTCACTATTGCCAGTACTTACGAGAAATTCTGTCCACTATTGCAAGACGATCCAACTGTTGAACATGGTTTGCCAGAAGGTGTCAATTCCGTAATGGAAATCATCATGAATGGTCGTGATATGGACTGCATCGTGAAAGCGACACAGGCCGCGATCAATGCATCTAAAGATACAGAAGGTCTGATGATGATTTCAGCCGGTAACTACAATGGACGTTTAGGTAAGAGCTTCATTTACTTACATCCAGACAAGCAACCCGCTGAATAAGAAACAAGCCACACATACAGCAACACCCTATCCCACGCGTGTATAGATAACCGCGTGGGGTCTTAAAATTATTTATTTTTAACCAACCCACTTGTGGAAAACTGCTTTGATCATTGACGGTAAAAAAGTTGCCATAGACATCCGCAATCGTATCAAGGGTCAACTCGCCCGTTTCCCGGACATTAAAATTACCTTAGCAACCGTTTTGATTGGCGAAAATCCTGCCAGTCAACTGTACATTTCACGCAAACAAACTGAAGCACACGCAGCAGGAATGCACTCTAAACACGTGCAACTACCGGCAGATATCAGTCAAGCAGATCTTATTGGAGTAATTGAACAGCTCGCTCAAGATGACAATATCAATGGCATACTTGTTCAGCTCCCTCTCCCTGAACATATCGATAAACTCGAAATTATCGAA
>CBFHSW010000085.1:0-42094 GCA_965658595.1 Gammaproteobacteria bacterium
TGATTCAACACCTCTGCGGTTAAAACCTGCAAATCAGGTTGCTGGTCTTGTCCTTGTGGGCAATTGATCACGAGGGCATGTGCAATCGGCGCTACTAACAAGATTATACCGAGATTAGTATTATCTCCGACGGCCTGACGGGTATCTGACACGGCTTGCAAGATACGCTGTCCAACACTTTTAATGGTGGGGTCAAACAGTGCCGAACTGGAAGCCATGGCACTATCAATAAACTGTTGTAAGGTCATGCCATGGCCATCACCATGCACTCCAACATTACCAGGCTTGAGTGATTTTAGCTCGAGTAAACAGGCATTTACATAAGCTTCTTGATATTCTTGAATAACAATCATAGGTGTCCAGTGGGGCTATCATTTAGGCCTTTGAGACCACTGTGAGAAATGAAGTGATCAGCAATAGCATCAACAATTTTCTTCTTGGTTGTCGCTTGTAATCCCTTCCAAGCAGGCACGCTATTAATCTCTGTAATCCAGAACTGACCCTGTTTATCCTGCATCAAGTCCACGCCAGCGTAATCCATCTTCAACACATGAGCAGCATTAAGTGCTAGCTTCAAGATCGACTCATCCAACACCACTGGCTCAACTTTACCGCCTTGTGCCACATTGGTAATCCAACTTTCACCGGTACGCTTCATACTGGAGATAACCTGGTCACCGACCACAAACACTCGGAAATCGACACCTACGTCGAAACCCGCATCGATGAATTCTTGCAGATATACCACTCCGTGCATCTCAGAAGTATCAATCAACTGCTGATGGCTGCTTACACGTTGTAATCCTTTGCCTTGGGAGCCGAATACCGGCTTAAGTACAAATTCTTTGCCCGCATCAATGCCCTCACGTAGTCTCTTATATATGTAATGTAAGTTACTGCTATATATAGTATTTGGTGTGCTTAACCCGTGCTTCTTGAGGAGAAAAGAAGTCATTCCTTTATCAACACTTCGCTCGATACATTGCACGTTATTCATGACCGTGATGCCAAGGGCCTCTAAGCCATGCAGCACATCCAGATAGTAAACTACCTCCTCTAGACTGCCTCCAGGCACTCCGCGCACAAATACCGCATCTGGCAGATCATCAAACCCTGGTAAGTGAATTGTGGCGTCACTATCAGTGATTTCAAAGTGACAGTCCTGCAGACGTACAAACTCAGCTTGAAAACCCTTGGCGCTCAAATTATTTTTCAGCTGCTGCCCATGCCAACCCGGATCGTCAGTAATTATCGCAATCATTTCAGTCTCGCCAATACAGATTAGCCGCCAAAAGATTCTTTTAATAGATCTAGATTTATCTCACCACCGAAAAATGTCTGCCCGCTCTCAACTGCTGTGACACTAACCTGAGCTGGACTAAATAACATTTGATCGATCTTATAAAAATCATACTCCGCATCAGAGAACACTTTAGCAAAGGGTTTTCCATAATCTTTAGATGTGTTGGAGGGTAAATTAGCCGCCAATTCTTTGGCCTCTTCATCCGAACCTGTGACGTATAGTTGAACGCGACCAGCAAACAATATCGCATCATTGGTGCGCCCCATTGCCTGCACAAAATCAGGGATAGGTGGACTTAATGGCGCACTTCCAGCACCATCAATGATGCGCTCTAATGGAAATTTCAATTCATGTGCTTTGTGCAGTGCTGTTTCCAACACACGCGCTACCACTTGAACTACACCCGCTAAACTCCTTGTTGGCGTAAGTATCACAGTCATATTTTCTGGCTTTACACCGCATTGTTCAGCCATTTTACTTAATAGTTCTGAGGGAGGATTCTTATCCACCTCCATGACTAAACTGACTTTGTCAGCTTTATCTTCATAAGCTAGCTCTTTGAACAATGGCTCACGCAAAGAAGCCGCACGCCCTGGCCCAGATCCAAGTGCATAAAACGCGCCTTTACCCTCACCATGCGACAATTGCCAACCTGCGTACTGACTGCCTAAGCAAGCGAGTACTGGATTAGAGGTATGCACATATACCGATAGAGGCCAATTAGGAGCGGTATTAGTGTGGGTAAGTGAAACTTCCCCCAACCCACCTAAACATATCTCACTGATGAGTCTGCCGGCCTCTAAACCACCTAGATGATTAATACCTGCATCAATTAAGGTGACACCAGTGGAATCCTTGCTGACACCTAATCTCAGCTCATGAGCGTTGGCTACTAAGTGGTCGACAATTTTTTGGGTTTGCGTATTTATGCTAATTTGATTATTCATAAGTCAGTTATTGTGTATTTTAAATTAATAATTCAGTTGTTTTATGATGTTAAGCCTTCAATAAAGCAAGCAACTCAAGCTCACGAAGCTGCAATTCATGTAATAATTCACTAGACGTCAATGTATGGTTATCACAATGGATGCTACACAAGGGTTCATTCACCTCGATTGTGCGCCCAGCATTGGGTCGATCTTTAACCCACCATGGCCACAAAACTTGTTCCGGGATGATGAGTGTTTGACGTGCAAAAACGATACGATAAGCCCTCGACTGTGTCGATAGGGGCCCCAACCGTGGAAGTTGCTCAAGGTCACATACTCTGATGTGTGCGTCAACTAGATTCAAGCCAGAATTCAATCGTTCGTACATCTCAAACGAGGCTGAAATGCGTGGATTCATTTCTAATACATATAAACCTTCAGGTGCCAATATCATATCCATACTAAACAGACCATTATAGCTAAAGTGTTTTGATATATTTAATGCATAACTATCTATTTTTGTTGATAATTTATTTTTTATTTTATAATTTGCACAGAGTCCCGAATATATAAATGGATGCATGCTTGAGAGACTATCCTCAACATATTGCAGGTTGATTCCTAGACGCTCACAGGAGCCCTGTTGAGCAATAAATAATGCTGAAACAGTTTGACCAACTTGTTGTTTCTGCCAGTAGTATTGCTTCTGTTCTGACTCTGGAGGATTTGGGAAATCACGCATGACACCCATGCCCCCACAGGAATGACGAGTTTTTGTCAGCCAACCCTGACACAGCGTGGACCACTGAAAAAGGGTGTCAGGATATAGAATCTCCAAACTCTCGAGTGCTGTAAAAAAAATTTCCGGATCAAGTATTTGATTGATAATGCGCGCATTTCCACACAGACGCCAACATGATGATTGTTCAATATATGTGGCTAAATGTTCAGCCCCTGCCCCCAATAACACTCTGGCTGAGGGATATTGGCGCTGAAGTCGTTGTAACGATACATTTAGCTGTGTCTGAGGGAAGTGCCCATGCTGTAAGGGTATGCACACACATTCATATGCGTTTTCCTGTGTGTCACTGTCTGCAAATCCATCTACAGTGACAACCTGCCATCCGGCACGCGACGCAGACTCCGCCAGAGCCCGCGCCGAATGCGCGATTATGATGAGTGATTTACTTATTTACGTACTCACGAGCTACTTCAAAAGCATGCTCAAAGTGCAAATATATAGGCTTATCAGTCTCACACATTTGCTTGAGAAGCATGTTTTGGGTTTGATATTTAACATTTCCAATTGCAAGTGCACCAATGCCTACTGCACCGCTAGGCGAACCATCAATGGGTTCCGCATTATCCATCACGCCCAGACCGGCTATTCCTGAAGGTGGCACAGCATTAACGTCAGCAGCTACCTTGAGTTGAGAGGCTTGCTTGAGCTGCTCACTGCTGAGCACTTCAATACCTGCCGAAGCAGTTGCTAAAATCACATCGATTTCATTAAGCGTATTAGAAAGATTATCTATCGACTCACCTGCAATCGATATTTCATCCGAGCCATATTCAGCA
This sequence comes from Gammaproteobacteria bacterium, assembly GCA_965658595.1. Classification (GTDB taxonomy): domain Bacteria; phylum Pseudomonadota; class Gammaproteobacteria; order UBA4575; family UBA4575; genus UBA1858. Next base: position 3,811 of record CBFHSW010000085.1, read on the forward strand.
TTACAAATACCCGCAACTCGCTGAGATTTATCTTTTTTACGTCCATAGATCGTCACATTAGCACCAGCTTTTGCTGCGATAACCGCACCGGCCATACCCACAGGCCCTGTTCCACCGAGTGCTGCTACGTTTTTACCCTCTAATCCTGTGCCAAATTTATCCTGTAATGCTTTTTCAACTGCAGCCAACATACCTGCAGCTGTAGTGAAAGCACCACTAGGATCTGCAAATGCTGAAACTTCAAATGGTGGCACCATTGATTGTTGACAAACCTTGAGCATATCCATTGCCACATGCATATCACGTCCACCAAAGAAAATGCCGGTACGCTTCACACCGCTAGGACCACGAGAAAAGATCGCGTCTTGAACTAACGCCTGAACCTCATCCTGTTCGACTGCAGTATAAGGAATACAATTTGACCAGCCAGCGTCGACGGCCATGTTTACATCAAATGGGCTTAAGTTTCTCGCCGCTGTGATCATATGAAGAATAAAAGGTTTTTCCATGTCTATGCTCTCTCTATTAAAGTATCCCTAGTAAAAGATAAGTAAAAAGATAAAAATTTTAAGTGAAATAAGTACTCAATCCAGAAAATCAATAATCGTGAGCCTGTATATAGTAATAAGCGTTGTTTTTCTAGAGTTTTGTGCGATCTGATTAAATATAAATCGATTTTAAGCGCTAATTTGCGAATCTTGATCGTGTGAGTTTTCTGTGAGCGTAATTGTACTTCCTTGGTTGTTACCTCGCACTACCTTATATGATAGCTGTGGAAGATCAGAAAATTCATTTTGTAACTGTCTTAACATCATATGTGCCGCAGTATCACTATCAAAGAAAGCGAATCCTGTTGGCCCCCAAGAACTCTGTCCCACCCCCGGCACATCTTGAGCGATTAAATATTCAATCACATTAGCGACTGCCGGGCTGGTATAGCGTCCGCCTTGAGCCGGAGCGAAATAATCCCCTACACGCTGTTGAATCTCACGTATACCTAAACCGAATTCTTGAATATTGTTCTCTATCATTCCAGGCAAAACACGAGCTAATACCTGACGTGACAGAAAGCCTGCACACTGATCTGAGAAGCGTGGCAAGGTTAAAAAGGCATCCGTCTCATTTGAGCCATGTAAGCCAATATCACTGTTATCAACGATAATTAGTGCGCGCCAAGCTTCTGGGAAATCTTGTCTGGCAATCATGGGAGGGACTCGCGTATTAGGGCCTCTACCGCCATCTACGATCATTCCACCATGATCAAAGCCTGCAATTCCAATCCCAGAACGTGCGCCACGTCCAAGTTCTTGTGCAATTTCAGCAGTAGATACTTCCACCTGCCATAATTTAGCGATAGCAGTACCTACGCACAACGCTAATTGTGTGCCTGAACCTAAACCCGCATGCTCTGGAATTGCATGATGAATATTTATTTCACAGGCTCCGTCTAGATTCCATTTCTCAAACAACTCACGCGCATAGTTCAAGGCTCTCTCATGACTTGGACCCTGCCCCATAAATCGATCTGATACGGACATACTCATCTCCATACCAAAATCTTCAATCGTTACGCCAAGACTGATAAATTTTCTTCCTAAAGCCCCACCTAAATCTACAAATCCTAAATGTAGACGTGCTGGAGATTTCACGGTGATGGTGTGATTGTTATAATATAACATTATGTGATATCTTCGATGTTGTGTTGGATGCGCAGTTAATTTACTCATTCTGCCCACAATAGACTATATTTTACACTGATTATTGGGTTTCAAACTAGCCGAAATAGGCACAAACAAATTATACTAGCTAAGTTGCAAACCAAACACTCTCTAGCTCAATCCTATTCACTTTTTTTACTGAACATAATTTATGCAATTTAATAACGTGACCTGTCCACACTGTGGACTTCTATGTGATGATTTATCTCTAGAGGTGAATGAAGGCTTAGTGCGATTAATAAGCCCATCCAATAGCCCATGTGCTGCCGCATTTGAAGATGCCAGCATAAATGGAAAACTTCCCAGCGCCCAAATTAATGGTAAAGATGTTTCTCTCGATGCGGCTATTGAACGCGCCAGTGAAATTCTTAAAAATGCTTCACAACCACTTATCAATGGAATGATTGCAGATGTGCAAGCCAGTCGCGCAGCTGTAGCACTCACTGAAAAGACTGGCGCTGTCATTGACCATGCCAATAGCACCACCATGCGTCCTAATGTCGCTGTCATGCAACGTCTAGGTAAAGTTAAAACCACTCTATCTGAAGCGCGTAATCGTGCCGACAACGTGATTATTTTTGGCTCTCAAGTCCTAACAAGATTTCCTCGTCTCATCGATAGAATACTAAAACCTGAAAAAAGTTTGGGCTCAGAAGACACACTCAGTAAAACCATCACTATACTTGATGCGGCTGACTGTGAGACTTCAGATCAAATCGACAGACATGAAGGATTGGATTACCACAAGGTCAATGCAAGTTCCTTGGATGCCATTATCCAAGCCTTTCATAGTATTATTCAAGAAACGCCCGAGCTAACAGACGACACTGATGACATGACTCGTTTATTGGTGGAATTAAAAAATACACTACTTAACAAACACTATTCTGTTTTGATTTGGAATACTGGTCTGTTAGATCCAATTGCAGCAGAGCAAACCATACAAACGCTGACTTTGATGATTAAATCATTGATGACAGAAATTCGCTGTGTGGGCATGCCGCTAGGCGGCTCCAAAGGTGAGATCACAGCTAATCAGGTCGTTACTTGGCAATCGGGTGTTCCACTACCAACAGCTTTCATGAGTGGTGTTCCTATTCATGATCCAGTCACACATAACGCAAAAGCCATGTTAGCGAATCAAGAAGCTGATGCTATGTTATGGCTGTCTACCTATCGCTCAACTGATACTCCTCCTACAACTGATATACCAACTATTGTTATCGGCCATGCCAATATGCAATGTGATAATGCAGCTGTATTTATCCCTGTTGGAGTCCCCGGAATTGATGCACGAGGTTTAGCATGCAGAACTGATAGTGTTGCAACTCTCCCACTTAAAAAAATACGCAATATCAACTTGCCAAGCGCAAGTGATGTGATCGAAAAAATTACTCAGCAAATATAAAACTATGGCAATAAAATTAAGCGGCGGAAAAATTTATGATCCTGCCCACCAAGTCGATGGTGAGCAACGCGATTTATATATAATCGGTGAAAAAATTTATCATGAGCTTCCTGATCAAGAAAAAGTCACACAGACGTATGACTTAAAAGGATGCATAGTGATGGCAGGTGCAATTGATCTGCACACACACATCGGTGGTGGCAAGGTAAATATAGCTCGCACCATGATGCTTGAAGATCAGCATCAGCATCCTCAAGAAGGTGATCACTTATGTAGAACCGGTTGTGGCCATGCAGTTCCGTCCACTTTTACGGCTGGCTATCGCTATGCCGAGATGGGCTATACCGCGTGCTTTGAACCTGCGGTTCTGCCGGTTAACGCACGTCAGGCACATATGGAAATGGCTGATACTCCGATGGTGGATAAGGGAGGTTATGTGTTATTAGGAAATGATGATTTCCTACTAAACATGATTGAACAAGGCGTAGCACAATCCACTATTAATGATTATGTCGCTTGGATTCTAAATGCTAGTCAATGCATAGGTATAAAGGTGGTTAATCCTGGTGGCATCCATGCCTTTAAATTCAACCAGCGTCGTCTTGATGTGGATGAAAAAGGCCCTGCTAATATCACACCACGTGAGATTATTAAGAAATTGAGTCGTGCTGTGCACGAGCTTGGGGTCCCTCATCCACTCCACGTGCATGCAAGTAATCTTGGTATCCCAGGCAACTTTAAAACCACTTTAGCAACCATGTCAGCCGCTGAAGGACTACCTATTCATTTGACCCATATTCAATTTCATAGCTACGGTGCTGAAGGAGATTACAATTTCTCATCTGCTGCTTGTGAAATTGCTGAAGCAATTAACAGCACACCAAATGTTACTGCTGATGTTGGTCAAATTATGTTTGGCCAGACCATCACCACGTCCGGTGATACTATGATGCAGTATTTTGGGCATGAGCATGCTCATCCCAAGAAATGGACTGTAATGGATATTGAATGTGAAGCCGGCTGTGGTGTGATTCCATTTAAGTATCGCGATAAAAGTTTCGTGAATGCGCTGCAATGGGCAATTGGGTTAGAAATCTTTTTGCAAGTCGATGATCCATGGCGAGTCTTTTTAACCACAGATCATCCAAATGGTGCTCCATTCACTAGTTATCCTCACTTGATCAAGCTATTGATGAATCGTTCGTTTAGAAATGATGCCTTTAACATTATTAATGTAGATGCTCAGAAAATGTCGAACCTTTCTTCTATGGATAGAGAATATAGCTTATATGAAATCGCTGTCATGACACGTGCAGCGCCTGCTAAAATTCTCGGCTTGAGTGATCACGGTCACCTAGGTGAAGGCGCTAGTGCCAATATTACCGTTTACACCCAACAAGACGACGTTGAGCAAATGTTTGCCAAGCCGGCTTTAGTGTTTAAAAATGGTGAATTAGTAGTAGAAGAAGGACAGATAGTTAAAACTGTTCTTGGTAAAACTCATGTGATTAAGCCGGAATATAATGAAGATATCGAGAAGCCTTTGAAAAAATACTTTGACAACTATCAAACTATTTCATTGCCCAATTTCAAAATTTCAGATGATGAAATGGAAGAATGTATTGGTAGTAGCATAACTGTTCATCCTTGCGTGAGAGACTAATCTAATGAATATAAATGGTGTAGTTATTGATGATACATTTTCTGAGGCATTCTCTATGCGTGCCACACGTATCATTATTACAGCAATCAATTACAAGTGGGCTCGTCATGCTGCAGAAACCATGACCGGTTTCGCCACCTCCGTAATAGGTTGTCGCGTCGAAGCCGGTATTGAGAGACAACTCAGCAATAACGAAACACCAGATGGCCGTCCAGGCATCTCGGTTTTATTATTCTCTACAGATAGAAAAACACTGCAAAAACAGTTAGAGGCTCGCATTGGACAATGTGTACTCACCTGCCCTACTACTGCAGTATTTGCTGGCATGTATACAGAAGACAGAATCGCTTTGGGTAAAAATCTGCGCTATTTTGGCGATGGCTATCAGAGTTCAAAATATATTTCTGATGAACGTTACTGGCGAATTCCAGTAATGGATGGAGAATTTATATGCCAAGAAACTACCGGAGTTCAAAAAGCGATTGGCGGAGGTAATTTACTCGTATTTGCACGCAGCATTTCACAAGTACTATTGGCTTGTGAAGCAGCTATTGATTCAATGACCGCACTACCTAATGTTATTCTGCCATTTCCAGGAGGTGGTGTTAGATCAGGCTCTAAAGTTGGATCAAAATATCCTGCTTTAAGTGCCTCTACTAATCATCGTTACTGCCCTACATTAAAAGGCAAAGCGGATAGTGTGCTGGATAAAAATATAGAGGCCGTAATGGAGATAGTGATTGATGGTCTTAGCAAAGAAGATGTCGCAATGGCCATGAAAGTTGGAATGGAGGCTATTTGTGATTTAGGCAAATCTCAAGGTATCGAGAAAATTACTGGTGGTAACTATGGTGGTAAGCTAGGCGAACATCACTTTCATTTGAGGGAGATTATCAGTGAGTAAATGCACAATCACTCTGCAACATGAAACAAAGCATAGAATTGATATGCGCTGGTTAGGGCGCGCTTTGCAAGCACAATTATCTTCCAAAGAAACGCTAAAACACACCCTACAAATAGGTAAACAGACTGTCACTGTTGGTGAAATCTTTTCTATTGAAGGTAAGCTCAGTAGTTCAGACATACAACTGAGTAAGACAACCACCTCATGTGATTATGTGGGTTTTCAATTGCCCACATCAATATCTCTTACCGTAACAGATTCAGTAGGTCATTATGCTGGCGCAGAACTGGATGGTGGAAATCTTATCATTGACGCTGATACACAAAATTACACTGGTTGTGGAATGAAATCAGGACTACTTACGGTCAATGGTAGTAGTGGTGATTATCTAGGTGGTGCTTATGCTGGGCAGAAAAAAGGCATGGCAGGCGGCACTATCTTGGTTAAAGGCAATAGCGGTGATTTCACTGGTGATCTGATGCGGAAAGGGCTCATCATGGTGGTAGGTGATATCGGCAACTATTGTGCGAGTCGAATGATTGCTGGCACCATCACTAATCTTGGAACCGTCGGTGAGAATATTGGTCAAAACATGCGCCGTGGTACATTATTATTACCTGAACTTCCTAAAAACATGCCGGCTTACTATGAAAATTGTGGCAGACATAATTTAGGTTATTTAACTTTACTCTTACATGAGTTACGCAAATATGACAGCGAATTCAGATCGCTTCACCCTATGCGACGAAGAGTTCAACGTTATTTAGGGGACACATCTGTTAATGGTCTAGGGGAATTACTTATTTGGATTGGCTAAACCACTCTGGATACATTAATTATTTTTTTGAACATCATAAACACACTATTGGAGACACTATGCCAAAATATATTATCGAACGTGAGATTCCAGATGCAGGCAGTTTAACCGCTCAAGATTTACAAGGCATCTCTCAAAAATCATGCAGCATACTAAAGAACATGGGCCCGCAAATTCAGTGGGTAGAAAGTTTTGTGACTCAAGACAAAGTCTACTGTACTTACATTGCACCAAATGAAGAAGAAATTCGTAAACACGCTTCAGAGGGTGGCTTTCCCGCCAACTCAATTGCAGAAATCAAGACAGTCATAGACCCAACAACCTCAGAATAAGTATTTTAAAGAAGCTCTCAGCCATACTGCTGAGGGCTTTTATACAAAATAGCATCTACACCCTTCAGGTCTGAATAAACAGCTTGTGTTGATTTAAGTCAGTATTAGCTGAACGATGAAATCTATCTGCTGATAAAATTAGTTTCAGAATACAGTAAGCAATTACGGTGAACCAAAGATACAACCAGACTGTGTCACTACTACTGGGAAATCGCCTAAGCTGCTCATCGTTTGTGAGACAGAGAAAGACTCCATAGTGTCTCTTACATTATCGATTGATAGTTGATCCACAGTATCAAACATAACTCTTAAAAAATAACGCTGTCCTTGCGAGCTAACACTGAAACTGTAACTCTCGTCATCAGCTACTTCGTTAATGTCAGCACCTTGGAACTCCTCACTTAGGTACAGCAATAATGCATCTCGCATATCGATCTGATAAGACATAAATTTATATGGAGTATTTTCTAGGTGTTGTGATTCGAATTATCTAGCAATGTGAGTTGTTCATGCTTGTGAATGATATCTTTAATCAGCTGTATCATTTCTCTCGAATTCCATTCACGCTCACCAACCGCCTTGTATATGATTTGCCCTGTAGGACTAATCAAAAATGTCGTTGGCAAACCCGCGACATCCCAAGAAGCTAGTGACATATCACTGTCTATGAGAACATCAAAAGTTACTGGTCTATCATTAAGAAACTGATTCACAGTTGCCAATGCTGGCCCAACATGTATTCCCACCACTTCCAAGCCACCATGCTGATCATTAAGCTCACTGTGAAGCTCACTTAGTGCTGGCATTTCTTTCACACAAGGTGGACACCAAGTCGCCCAGAAATTCAACAGCACAAATCTACCTTGATAATCGCTTAGACTAACATCTTGACCATCAATATTCATAAGGATGAAATTGTCAGCATAAGGGGTGCCAATCACCTTTGTGAGCAATTGTGTTTTGCTGGTCGCGGCAGTCATTACAAGTACAACCATGCCCAACAATCCGATCTTCAATCCAACACTTTTAATAAATTTTTGCATAACCACCATCAGTTGCATTTACACTTTTGAGCGTAAAATTTTGTTTAAGTTCGCATTATCCCCAGAGATTATTGACCATCACCTATTGGTTAGCGTAATAATCTTCAAAAATCTCATGTAAAAAATCTATCATATTTGGAGAATTCCATACTCGAGTCCCCAGAACTCTATAGGCAAACATTCCATCCGGAGTGACCAGATATGAGGTCGGTAAGGTTGGTATTCCCCAATTGCCCATAGTGAGATCCATATCCATTAGCATGGGATAACTGACTGGACTTATTTCCATCAACTCTTCAACACCTTTCAGATCATCACCAGCATGGATAGCTAATACCTCTAATTGATCATTATTCTCAACTAGTATCTGAAGCATATCCTCTAATGTAGTGAGTTCTGCACGACATATAGTACAACTCGTTGCCCAGAAATTCACCAATACGAACTTGCCTCTATAGTCACTCAGTTTATGTTGATCACCCTCTATATCAAGAAGCTCAAATTCATGTGCTGGCATAGTTCTTGGCATTGGATCTAGCAATCGATCAGAGTGAACTACAGTACTGGCGATACATGCCAATAAGAACATTAATATTTTCATATTTTTAGAGCTTGGTGTTGTAGGTTAATGAAGTTCTATATTTATTCAATTTATCAATAGCCACAGGCTATTCACTATACTTAGTGCCATGCGCCCAATTTGGATCCTTCTCGCTAATGTCTCCGATCGGCGCAGCAAAAGCATCTGCCACTAATACCTGAACATTATTTCCTGTCAGAGCATTTAAGAAATCAACTATTTGATTTATTTCCTCATTATTCAGTCCCAGAGGTCGAATCATGGGGCTTAGCAATTCATTTTCAAAACCTCCATGATTATAAAACTCTACGACTTCTCTGAGCGTGCTGAAACCACCATCGTGCATATAAGGTGCAGTTAATGCGACATTACGTAAGATAGACGTTCGATATTTCCAACGATCGTATGGATTTTGTGTGACTTCATAACGACCCACGTCATTGATCTTAGGTTGTTGCCTAACAGAATCGATAATGTTTGTATCTACATCGACAAAAACCCCCGGAGCTAATTGTACGCGTGTCTTTTCGGGTTTGATGCCCATCGATGTGGCGTAGCCATGACCAGTATTATGTAATTTATTGTCGGTGAATAGAGCATATTCATCACCCACTAAGTGACAAGCTGAGCATCCTGCTTTACCTGTGAACAAATCAAAACCTTTGATCTCATCTGCATTAAGTGCATTTTTGTCATCACCGTAATACCACTGATCAAATCGTGAATTACCAGAATTTAAGGCACGTTGATAACTGGCTAAAGCCATACCAACCGTTTCCATAGTGGGCCCTTTGCCATCAAAAGCTTTTTCAAACAATCCATCATATGAACTGATGCCTTTAATTTTATTGATGACATTACCTATGGATGGATTCGCCATTTCATTGTGAGCGAGTAAAGGAGACCAAGCTTGCTGCTCTAGCGTATCTTCACGACCATCTTGAAACAAGATATCGTAATAACCGACATTGTATATGGTTGGACTATTACGCTTAACACTACGGCCCTCTAAGCCGACAGCCTTAGTAATCTCATTACTGGTAAATCCTTGTTCTGGAATATGGCAGATAGCACATGAGAAAGTATCATTTAACGACAATCTTCTATCAAAGAATAATAATCGACCTAAATCGACTTTTTCTTTAGTCATTATATTATCTGCAGGCTGTGCCATCTTAGGCAGACCAAGCATAGGATTATTCACATACTCGAGTAGATCCGCCTTAATGCCTTGACGTGCGGTAATACTGAGTGAATTTGTGGTGTATTTCTCAGAGTCATAGCCTTGTTTGCGATCACCTGAACCGAAAAACTCTGTCTGCTCAGTTTTTTCCTGTGAATTAACATTTGTGAACAAAACTACACTAGCAATCATTAAAAGTATGATTCCTCTGAGTGTTAGATTTTGTGTGTTAAATTTCATCGTATTAAATGGCTGTTATCATGTTCTAGACAGTATCTAATTCTGCTCTTCCATAAGCAAAGTTTTCACATCACTAATGAGTGACTTTTCATGCAAAAAACCAGCACTGTACTGTGCACGCTTTTGGCCATTTTTATCGATCAAAAACACCCTCAAAATATGTGCGTAACGATTGGTTGGGTTCCCTTGATCATCATATTCTTTATTTACATACTGGCCAAAACCTTCAGTAATCGGCATGAGATCGTTTACTGAGGCGGTAGTCAGAAACTCCCACTCTGGTCCCCCCATGTCCTTACTGCCTTGTCCATAAAATTTCATAACCTCTGGAGTATCATGAATTGGATCGAAACTAAGACTGACTAAACGCAACTGTTTAGCGATCTCCGGATACTCTTTTTCTAAACGTTGTTTGATTTTATAAAATACAGCAGTGACTAAAGGACAACCATTGAGATCGGAACACTGTGTATAGATAAAACTTAGGATGACATATTTATCACCATAGAAATCGGATAATTTTTTTATTTGATTATCTGAAGTCAATACATCGCCGTCTGCTGCCAGTCCAAACGGAGGTAATTGATAACTACCTGGAACAGGCGGCTCAAATTGCATAACGCCCCACCCTGCAGCAGGTGTAAGAATGGCATTTTCGTGACTCGCCACCCCTAGATCCACTGGTTCACTAATCGGCTGAGTTTCAGCTGCGCTAACGCTATAAACAAACAAGTAGGCGAGGAAGAAGGAAATGTTTACTAGGAATTTCATATACCAATCTCAAATTAAATATTGTGAAGATGATTTTAAGTAGAGATACGCAAAAAAATAGGGCCACCAAATGGCAGCCCTATCTTCTTATCTGAACACTGATTGATATCAGTGCTTTAGGCTACTCTCTTACTTGTCTAACTGAGACACGATAGTGTCATTAGAGTTCGGTGCTTGAGAGTATAAAGAGTACGCGCCAAATCTCATTTGGTGTGCACGACCTAACTTAAGCTCGTAAAAGTCGATTGTGAATTGGTGATCTAACTGATTACCATTCCAGTGATATAGCTTGAACCACTGCTCGTCGTCTTTACCAGTCTTGTCCCAGTTACCTAGTAATGATGTTGTGAAGTAAGCACGCTTACCATCCCAACTTTGAGAAATCATGTTCACTTGCGAACCGATTACATGCTCATACTTTTGTACTGGATTGTGTGGGTCTGTGATGTCGAAGTAACGAGTCTTCCCGTCCATGAACGTCTGTACCCACATACCTTTGTCATCAGCTGTGATAGAGATATCAACAGGCAATGGTACTTTTGATGGATCACCGATGTCAGCGACTTCTTCAGCTTGCCACTCACCCGCTTCGTCTTCAAAGATCAACCACATTTTTGAAGTTAATGCAGTTGTGGTGAAGCAGTAGTTATTCATTGCAGACCATGCACAACGAATTTCTAGAGGTGCACCTGGTACGTCAAATACTTTCTTAGGCTTACGTGTGTGTAAGTCCCATACCACCATAGTGTTACCGAAACGCTTCATTGCTTCTGCATCAGATAACATTTGACCGAAGTCCATCATGTAGTTCGACCAACCAGTGAATGATGACGTGAGCATTACGTTACGACGTGGAAGAGCACGAACGTCATATCCATAACCGTCTGCTATGTTACCCGTCTTCTCAGCACCACGAAGATCGTCGTCTGTTGGGAACCAATGCGAAGACACAAAATCACCTTCACTTGTATATTCAGCCATACCCGTTCGACCACCGTGGTCTGTGTTGTTAGACAACGCAGAAACCATGATACGGCCAGGAAGTGCATAGAATGTATGAGGACCAACCATTCCACCTGTCTTCTCAACGAAGTCAGTGATTACGCGATGTAATTTTGGTTCTCTTGGATTTGAATGAATATCAAAGATAAAGATCTTATTACTATCCAGACCACCAGCGAAAAGGAAACGGCGATCATCAGTCAGACCTGAGTGGTGAGCTTCGTTACGACCGCCTACAGATAAAGTGTGGACCACTTCACCGTAACTGTCGGCATTTGGGTTGACTGATACTGTGACCAGCTTGTCCTGCTCATCTCCCATACCTTCAACACCAAGTGTCCAAACGTAGACATAATCTTCTTGTCCAACGATCTTGGCCATGTAAGGTGACATACATGTCTCATCTGCCTGAACGCTTGTGCTGTGTAAGCTCCCCGCAAGAGCCATAACCACTATTGCTAGTGTAGAGGCCATGCTGCTTCTTAACCATTTAGATTGAAGCATTTTTTTCATATCGAACTCCATTTAGTGTAGTTTTTCTATAATCTATTTCATTGCAAGTCGAGTGGAACCTTGAATTCATGAAAATATAATTTTCATCCTAAGGCGCACACACAAGACTCAAAACGTAGTGTAGTGTGCGACATTATGACGCATCTAGACCTAGTATCAAGCACTAAATTGTCATATCCATAGACAAGTTCTGACAATTTTTCTGCACATTTTTTAAGGGTTTAGGTCAAATCATCAAGCTAGTAGTATTTTTGTGTGATTTTTAGACTACGGGCCAAATTAATATGTGTTTTGAGTCACAATTAATCTCGCAAATGCACTAATATTATGAATGTTATTAGCAATCACTTATCGATCATATGGTCGTATTGTGTGATGAGAGTCTATTTCCCCATGACTGATGCCTGTATCGTTTGAGAGTGTGTAACATTATTCTTAGATATATAAGTTCTATAATAATTATCATCACCATGGAACCATATAGCACCTAACTTGATCAGATCACTTAACATCAAAACACCGACAACCTGAACATCATTAACCAGTATGAGCAAAATACAGCAACCAATGATCACCGCTTTGTTATGTCTTATTATGATCGCGGTATTCTCTTTACAGACAGTGAGGGCTGAGGAATCCTCTGCTGAACCGTCTTTGGGAGGTGATTTCACACTCACTAAACACGATGGTACATCATTCAATTTAAGTGATATCGAAGGCTACGTAGGGATTATATTTTTTGGTTTCACCCATTGCCCAGACGTCTGCCCTAACACGTTAATGGATATCCAACGCCTGTTGATAAGCCTAGAAGATCAACAAGACCAATTAAAAATATTGTTTATCAGTGTCGATCCAAATAGAGACACACCGCAGAAATTAGAGAGTTACGTGCACTATTTTAACAAAAACATGATTGGGCTAACTGGTAGCGATGAGGAGATAGCCAAGGTTCTAAGCCAATATAATGCGACTGTGTCCTACAAAGGTGATATGAGCGGCAATGACTATCAAGTAGAACACAATGCCAATTTATTTCTGATCGACAAACATGGTGATATAGGTAGCATTATACTCCCCCGCACACCCTTCTCTGTGCTCAAACAGCAAGTGCTTAAACTCATCGATCAAACCAATTAATAGACATGTAATTGCTGCAACACCCAACAATAGCAGTCTGAGCCATGCAGAATAATGAATGACTCACAGCTAGATTGATTGACCTGATATCAATACGTGCTTGCAATCATATGATAGAGACAGTCAATGATTGCAAGTTTATCTTAGTCATATTTAATGTATGCAAACCTTTGATCATCAGGCACACCCTCTAGATCAGGTTCTGACTGCCCGGGATTCCATTGAATCACCTGTTCAATTTTATTGGCCAGCGCGAAATCTTTACTAGTGACACCCTTGGCGGCATGATTAGTCAACTTTACCACCACAAAAGCATATGAGACGGTTAGATCAGGATGATGCCAAGCTGCTTCCGCTAAATGACCGACTGTGTTCACGACCATTAACGTGCCTTTCCAACTATTAGTCTTATATTTTCGGCGTATCCAGCCATTTTCATAGTACCAATTGGGTAGTTCTTCTTGAAGACGTGATTGTATCTGTTCTTCGCTGTAAACTTGCTCAGCCTCAATATTGCGCCACTTAGACATACAGATTCCTTTTCAAAAGATATACAAATGCATTATTTATACGAATATGTACACGGATGATATACGCATTCGTTGAGAATTCACGTAAAATAACTTTTCTGCTCCAACTCAACAATCACAAGATAGGGATAAAGCGAGACCATGGATATAGCCGTCACGCGCAAGCGAAATAAAATGCGCGGTCAACAACGTGGAAGAAGCGTTGATGCCGTTGCTTTACAACAAGTACTAGACCTACTGGGTGACAAACCTAGACGACGAGACCTTCTCATCGAGCATCTGCATTTATTGCAAGATGAATTTGGTCATATTTCAGCTGAACACATGACAGCGCTGGCTAGTGAAATGAAATTAGCCCCTACAGAAGTCTATGAAGTCGCCTCTTTTTATCACCACTTCGATCTTGTTAAAGAAGGCCATCACGCACCACCTGAACTCACTATCCGAGTATGTGACTCGGTCACTTGTGAACTGAATGATGCCAAGGGCATTATCAAGGCATTAGATGGCAAGTATGAGGGTAAAATAAGAATACAACCTGTGCCCTGTATTGGTCGTTGTGAACAAGCACCAGTGGCTGTGGTTGGCACTAATCCTATTCCTTATGCTGATGTTGATAAGATCGCTGCAGCGGTCGACAATAATGAACGTCACGCTAAGGCACCAGATTGTATTCGCTATGACGAATATCAAAAAACTGGTGGCTATGCACTACTAAAGAAACTCACCGATGGCAGCTTAGATAAAGAAGACGTGATTACCACTCTGGAAGATTCAAATCTTCGCGGTCTCGGCGGTGCAGGTTTCCCTGCCGGCAGAAAATGGCGCATTGTTGGTAGCCAACCTGCTCCACGTATCATGGCGGTAAACATTGATGAGGGTGAGCCAGGCACGTTTAAAGACCGATACTATCTAGAACGTGATCCACATCGTTTCTTCGAAGGCATGCTGATCGCCGCAAATGTCGTAGGTACTGATGCTATCTATATTTACCTTCGCGATGAATATGCGGGCATACGCAAGGCAATGACGGAAGAATTGGATAAATTGCATGCTAATCCTCCAGCCGACCTACCTCATATAGAACTTCGTCGTGGTGCAGGTGCATACATTTGTGGTGAAGAATCAGCCATGATTGAATCTATAGAAGGCAAACGTGGCATGCCAAGATTACGTCCTCCTTTCGTAGCTCAAGTCGGTGTATTTGGACGACCTACTCTCGAGCATAATATGGAAACTCTATATTGGATACGTGACTTAATTGAAAAAGGAGCTGATTGGTTTACTTCACAGGGTCGCAATGGTCGCAAAGGTCTGCGCTCATTCTCAGTGAGTGGCCGTGTTAATAAGCCTGGCGTACATCTAGCCCCCGCTGGCATCTCAGTGAAAGAACTCATAGAAGAATACTGTGATGGAATGCAAGACGGTCATACTTTTTATGGATACTTCCCTGGCGGTGCATCAGGTGGAATCCTACCAGCCAGCATGGATAACATTCCATTAGACTTCGATACTCTGAATGAGTATGGATGCTTTATTGGTTCGGCTGCGATTATGATTTTCTCGGATCAAGATAAAGCACGTGACTTAGCCCTTAATGCCATGAAGTTCTTTGAACATGAGTCTTGTGGGAAGTGCACACCATGTCGCGTGGGAACATCAAAGTCAGTCAAGTTAATGTCTAAAAAGGATTGGGATCAACCGCTCATGAAGGAGCTCTCACAAACCATGTCTGATGCCTCTATCTGTGGTTTAGGACAGGCAGCATCAAATCCGATGCAATGTGTTCTCAATTATTTCCCAGAAGAACTCTCACCGGAAGCGGAGTAAAACAATGGCAGCAAATCCAAAAGAATTAAATGAATTAAAGACCGTTGAGTTTTCTCTAAACGGAGCAACTATCAGTGCGTTTGAAGATGAAACGATTCTACAAGCCGCAAAAAGAAATGGTGTAGACATCCCTCATCTTTGCTACAAGGATGGACTCAGAGCAGATGGTAACTGTCGAGCATGTGTAGTTGAAATTGAAGGCGAGCGCGTGTTGCAACCATCATGTGTACGCACACCGACTGAAGGTATGGTTGTGAATACAACTAACGAGCGTGTGAATCACTCACAGAAGATGGTACTCGAGTTATTACAATCTGACATCGCTGAAAAAAAATATACGCTTAACAGTGAACTGGACCAGTGGTCACAGAAATTAGATGTCGGTCTGCCTCGTTTTGAAGCACGTCACAACCCAGAAGAAGATTTATCTCATCCAGCTATTGCGGTTAATTTAGATGCCTGTATTCAATGTACTCGCTGTGTTCGCGCATGCCGTGAAGAACAAAATAATGATGTGATTGGTTACTCACAGCGTGGGGCTCATTCCATGATTGTGTTTGATATCGCTGACCCTATGGGAGACAGCTCATGCGTAGGCTGTGGTGAATGTGTACAAGCCTGCCCTACCGGCGCATTAATGCCTTCTAAAGAATTAGGCATGCAAGAACCCGATCGCCAAGTAGAATCAGCATGCCCATACTGTGGTGTTGGTTGCCTGCTTACCTTCAACGTCAAAGATGAAAAGATCATTTATGTGGAAGGCCGTGACGGTCCTGCTAACAAAAGTCGTTTGTGTGTGAAAGGTCGCTATGGTTTTGATTACATTCATAACGATAGACGTTTAACCAAACCTCTCATTCGTAAGCCAGATGCACCTAAAGTAGCCGATATAGAATCACTCACTGAAGCTGACATCAATAACATGTTTCGTGAGGCAACATGGGAAGAAGCACTAGACTTTGCAGCCAACGGCTTGAAAGATATTCGTGATGAGTGTGGTGGCAATGCTCTAGCAGGATTTGGTTCAGCTAAAGGCTCAAACGAGGAAGCCTATCTTTTCCAGAAGCTTATTCGAACTGGTTTCGGCACCAACAATGTCGATCACTGTACACGCTTGTGTCACGCATCTTCTGTTGTCGCCTTATTAGAAGGCATCGGTTCGGGCGCAGTGTCTAACCAAGTTGCAGAAGTAAAAGACTCTGAAGTGATTGTCATTATCGGTTCTAATCCAACGGTTAATCATCCAGTGGCAGCCACTTTTATTAAGAATGCTGCACGTGATGGAAAAACGTTAATCGTTATGGATCCCCGCAGAACAGAAATTGCACGCCATGCCGATCATGTTCTTCAGTTTAAACCTGATACCGACGTGGCTATGTTGAATGCAATCATGCACTCAATTATCAAGCAAGGCTTAGTCGATAAAGATTTTATTGCCAATCGTACTGAAGGCTATGATGAACTTGAAAAACACTTAGAAGATTACTCTCCAGAACAGATGGAGAAGATTTGCGGTATTCCAGCTGAGACTCTTCATGAAGTGGCTCGCGTATATGCCTCGTCTAAAGCTTCTATCATTTTCTGGGGAATGGGTGTTTCGCAACATATACACGGCACCGATAATGCGCGTTGTCTAATCGCCCTAGCGCTAATGACAGGACAAATCAGTAAGCCAGGTTCTGGTCTGCACCCATTACGTGGTCAGAACAATGTTCAAGGCGCATCTGACGTAGGTCTAATACCTATGGTATTCCCAGATTATCAGAGAGTAGATAACCCAGAAGCACAAGCACGCTTTGAAAATCTATGGGAAACAAATCTTGATCCAAATCCAGGTCTAACAGTGGTTGAGATCATGGAAGCAATTACTGAAGGGAATATTCAAGGTCTGTATGTGGAAGGTGAGAATCCTGCTATGTCTGATCCAAACCTTAACCATGCTCGTCATGCATTAGCCTCGCTAAAGCATCTTGTGGTACAGGATATCTTTATGACAGAGACAGCCTTATTTGCTGACGTCATCTTGCCAGCCTCTGCCTTCCCTGAAAAGGACGGAACCTTTACTAATACTGACCGTCGTGTTCAATTAGGACGCCAAGCAGTTCAACCTCCTGGTCAAGCCAAGCAAGATTTATGGATTATCCAAGAGCTTGCCAAACGATTAGGTCTAGATTGGCAATACAGTGGCCCTAGTGATGTGTTCGCTGAAATGCGTAAAGGCATGGATTCAATCAAAGGTATGTCATGGGAGCGATTAGAGAAAGATCACTCTGTGACTTATCCATGTGAAACCGATGATGATCCTGGCCAAGGTATTATCTTTGTTGAAGACTTCCCAACTGAAAGTGGTCGAGCCAAGATTGTTCCAGCAGCGTTCACCAATGCTGATGAGCTACCTAATGAAGAATTTGATTTTGTTCTGATTACGGGTAGACAGCTAGAACATTGGCACACCGGCTCCATGACACGTCGCGCTTCCATGCTGGACGCCATTGAGCCAGTACCGACTGCCTGCATTAATCCAGCGGATTTAGAGAAGATTGGCGCCAAAGCTAATGACATGATTCGACTCAAGTCGCGTCGTGGAGAGGTGGAGTGTTATGCTCGTGCTGATGATGGTTTACGTGAAGGTCAAATATTTATGCCTTTCTGTTACCACGAAGCGGCAGCTAACCTACTCACTACTGATGCCTTAGATCCGTTTGCTAAGATTCCTGAATTTAAGTTCTGTGCAATTAAAGTTGAGGCCGCTGAGAACGCATAAACATCTTAGTCGTTAAAATAAAAAGGCCGGTGATTAATTCATAATCACCGGCCTTTTTTATGTGTGAAGTTTATATAATAGATTTTTGGAGCAAAATTCAAAGACTAAGATTTAGTGGCTCTGGCTTAGACTCTAGCTTGCACCCTAGAAATACTGATAGATATTAAGCGTTACATATTGCAAAGCTAACATCAGCAGCTTGTCGATTCTGCCAAACATCATGCACTCTAAAAATTTTCGCCCCAGCTTGAACACCCAGTGCGGTTGTCGCGCAGGTGGCTGGCATGCGAGCGGCGGGATCTTCAGCTTGACAGATCTCTCCCATAAAACGCTTACGACTGGTTCCTAACAAAACTTCAAAACCCTGTTGAGTAAGCGTATCTAGCTGCTTTAATAACGCTAGATTATGTTGAGTACGCTTACCAAATCCAATACCGGGATCAAGAATAATATTATGTTTTTCTATACCTGCAGTTAATGCTTTATCAGCCTGTTGAAGTAAAAAATCTGATACTTCTTTGCCGACATTGTCATACTGTGGATTATCTTGCATATCTCCAGGACGACCTTGCATATGCATAATGCAGTAAGGCACATCTCTCTCAGCGATCAATGAGATCATTTGTTCATCATCTGTGCCTCCTGTGACATCATTGACGAATCCTGCTCCCGCATCCAAAGCGGCTTCCGCCACGCTATGTAAAGTAGTATCAACACTGATCATGATATCGTCTGGCAGTTCTTTAGATAAGGCGGCAATCACATCCAGTATGCGACGCTTTTGTTCAGTAGCATCAACACGTTGTGAACCCGGGCGTGTTGACTCACCCCCTATATCAATTATATCTGCACCTTCCTCAACCATATTCAGGCCTCTGGCCACCGCATCACGCGTACTCGAGTACATGCCACCATCAGAAAAACTGTCAGGAGTGACGTTCAGAATACCCATGATCAAAGGGCCATTTTTTGTCAATAGTGTGCTCATAGTTTTTATCTGCTTTGAAAGGTGACTGGGTTATGGTGTGAGTATATTAATATTCGTACCAACTTGTAAGCGCATCAAATCATAACCGAACTCCACCCTGCCCGTGTAGTCTTGTCTGATTTGCTTTAAAACAGAATCTTCACCCACACCAAACAACAAGACATGATTCATCACTGCTAATCGTGGTTGAGTTTGTGTCAGTACTTGAGTTAATTGTTGTGGTGTCGTGTGATAGGCCATGATTTTAGATAACCTAGGATTGCGCGCGACTAACTCAGGACTGGCATCGGTAATTTCATGGATCAGCACATCCACATTTTTAGCCTGTTGTATAAGAGTGTCTGAAAGAGTCGTATCGCCAGAAATCACCACTGAACGATCACCAAAATCGAGACGATAAGCTAAGGCGGGTTCTACTGGAGCATGATTGACAGCAAATGTACTGATCTTGACTCGATTATCGTCATAGACGACACCTGAGCTCACTTCAATACTTTTAAGAAAAGCCTCTTTATGATTGACGTTGGTCGTTCTGTATCTAATATCTTCACGATACATGGATCGCATAGCGTCAATTGTATGCTGTGTGCCCTTAGGTCCATAAACGACCAGATCACCATCCCTTTGATATATCCAACCCGTAATCCAGAGATCATCTAAGCCGCTGATATGATCAGAATGCAGATGTGTCAAGAATACCTGATGTATTTGATTAGGCGTAATACCAGCCTGTTGGAGGCGTATAGTTGCCCCTCGACCAGCATCAAATAAAAAATACTTACCATCGGCTTGGATTAATGTTGCCGACCCAAATCGCTCTATAGAAGGTCTTGGTGTACCTGTGCCTAATAGTGTGATTTCCAAATAATCCGCCAGCACTGATGAATGAAAAAACAGGCCAGCAAATACAATAGGATAGAACTTATTTAAGTGTAATAAGCCTCTAAAGTGTTCCAAAAATGGCAAAACGTTATCAACAGTATTCATGTTGAAATTAAACGTGAGCTAGCGTGGAATAGCAAGCATCAACGTCTCAATAATAAGGATTATAAATAAACCTCTCAGATATAAAAAAGCCCCCTGTCGGGGGCTTCATGAGAGGTTAATGAAAAAACTATGAAGTAAAAATCACTATAAATGGTAATCAAATCACTCTATGTGCAGATGCCAACAAAATGCTAAGCGCATAAAATTGTCAGATAAAACAATCTGATTACACTGATACATATAATTACTTATCAACTTTAAGTACCGCGAGAAAGGCAGACTGAGGCACCTCTACACTACCAATTTGTTTCATGCGCTTCTTACCCTCTTTCTGCTTTTCTAACAGCTTTTTCTTACGTGTGATATCTCCACCGTAACATTTAGCTGTAACATTTTTGCGCAAAGCTTTAATAGTCGTTCTAGCAATAATTTGATTCCCGATTGCAGCTTGAATCGCAACGTCATACATTTGTCGTGGTATTAAGTCTTTTAATTTGACCGCGAGGGCATTTCCATAAGTGCGTGAGTGATCTGAATGTACAATCACAGAAAGCGCATCCACACGTTCTCCATTGATTAATATATCCAACTTAACTAATGGGGAAGGCTGGAAATGAGAATGCTGATAATCAAAAGAGGCGTAACCTCGACTCACTGATTTGAGGCGATCAAAGAAGTCTAATACGACTTCATTCAAAGGCAGCTCAAAAGTGAGTGCCACTTGGTTACCATGATAAACAAGGTTTTTTTGAACGCCGCGTTTTTCTATACACAAGGTGATTACATTACCCACGTAATCATGTGGTACCAATATGTTAGCTTTGATGATTGGTTCATGAATAGCGTCTATCTTATTGAGTGCAGGCAATTCAGCTGGATTATGAATCTGAACAACTTCACTATTGGTCAAATATACTTGATAGACCACTGTTGGTGCTGTCGTGATGAGATCTAAATCATACTCTCGCTCTAAGCGTTCTTGAATGATCTCCATATGTAGCATACCTAGAAATCCACAGCGAAAACCAAAACCTAAGGCCTGAGATGTCTCAGGTTCAAAGGTGAATGATGCGTCGTTGAGTTTTAATTTATCTAATGCATCACGAAAGCTCTCATAATCATCAGAATTTACTGGGAATATACCGGCAAATACGTTTGGATTAACCTCTTGGAAACCCTCTAGGGCTTGTTCTGCTGTTTGATCAACTGAGGTCAGTGTATCGCCTACTTTCGCGCTGGAAATATCCTTAATACCACAGATCAAGTATCCCACCTGTCCTGTCTCTAGTTGTTTACTTTCTTCACGCTTAGGAGTGAATACACCCAATTTTTCAACTTGGTAATTTCGTCCTGTGGACATGGACATAAGTTTTTGTTTAGGCTTGATTGAACCCTCAAAGATTCGCACTAAAGTAATTACACCCACATAGCTATCAAACCAAGAATCAATGATTAGTGCCTTAAGAGGTCCGTCAGGATCACCCTCAGGCTGCGGAGTATGCTTTACTAGCGCTTCTAAGACATCCTCAACTCCTTGGCCAGTTTTTGCACTGACTAACAGTGGGTCAGTAGCATCAATACCAATGACTTCTTCAATTTCATTAGCAACACGATCTGGATCTGCGGCAGGCAGATCAATCTTGTTAAGTACCGGCAGAACTTCTAAACCTAATTCTACTGCTGTATAGCAATTGGCCACACTTTGGGCCTCTACACCTTGTGAGGCATCTACAATCAGTAAGGCACCCTCGCACGCTGCAAGGGATCTAGAAACCTCGTAGGAAAAATCCACATGGCCCGGTGTATCAATAAAATTAAGTTGATAGGTATTTCCATCTTGAGCAGTATATGGCAGTGTTACTGCTTGCGCTTTGATGGTAATTCCGCGCTCTTGCTCTAATTCCATGGAATCAAGTACTTGAGCTTTCATTTCACGTTCACTTAAACCACCGCAATGCTGGATGAATCTATCTGCTAGAGTGGATTTTCCGTGATCGATATGAGCAATAATGGAGAAATTTCGGATGTATTTCATTCAGAGAGATAACTTTAATGATGCATAATGGAATAAAGCGAGTTTAAAACCCGCTTTATTTTGAATGTCGATTATGCGTGAAGATAGCCTGAACTGCTACTTTTGTTCACTATTGGCAGGTATTTGCATAGCTAGAAATTGTGGACCCTCTGGTCTTTGAACTAACACAGAAACGTATTTTCCTGCTGGCAAGTCTTTAATTAATTTCTTAAGGCTCTTGATGGAATCCACTTTTTCACCATCGATCATCTGAACAACGTCATTTTTTCGAACGCCGGCTGCTTTAGCTGGACCGTCTTGAATTCCAAACACACGTAGACCGAAATCCAACCCAGTTTTTTCCCTCTCGTCATCATCGAGGACTTGTAACTTCATACCCAGCACACCATTTTTCTGTGTTTGTGTTTTAGATTGTTGCTGAGCTTGTTCACTATCAGGCAATTGACCAATGACTACGTTTACTTTTTTAATTTTACCGTTACGTAGTATCTCAACCGGGACCTTCTCACCGACTCTAACTCGACCAACGATAGGTGGTAGTGAAGCTGAGCTGGTGATTTCTTGACCATTAAACTTAATGATTACATCACCGACTTTAATTTTTGCCTCAATTGCAGGGCTATCATCCATAATTTTAGCGACTAATGCTCCACTAGGTTTATCCATACCAAAGGACTGTGCCAGCTCTCGTGTCACTTCTTGAATATAAACTCCCAGCCAACCCCGAGAAACATAGCCTGTGGACTTAATCTGATCAATGACATCCATAGCAACTTCAACAGGTATGGCAAATGAAAGCCCCATAAAGCCTCCGGTGCGGCTATAGATCTGTGAGTTGATGCCTACTACCTCGCCACTCATATTGAACAAAGGGCCACCAGAGTTACCCGGATTGATTGCTACATCCGTTTGAATAAATGGCACATAATTCTCATTCGGGAGACTACGCCCTTTAGCGCTTACAATGCCCGAGGTAACGGAATGATCAAAACCAAAAGGTGATCCAATAGCTAATACCCATTGCCCTACTTTGAGATCATTCGCCGAGCCAAGTTTGACTATAGGCAGATTATCAGCTTTGATTTTTAATAATGCGATATCACTACGTGGATCACTACCAATGAGCTCAGCAATAAATTCTCGTCTATCACTCAATTTAACGATTATTTCATCGGCCTCTACAACGACATGGTGATTTGTGACCACATAACCATCACCTGAAATAATAAAACCTGAACCCAGTGACTTAGAGTTGTAGTAATCTTTTTGACCTGGGCCTTGCTCTTCTAAAAACTTTTCAAAGAAATCATTGAATGGACTTCCTTCTGGAAATTCAGGAAGTTGCACGTTGGGAGGGATTTTAGGATGGCTAGATTGTTGTTTACTGGTACTAATGTTAACAACGGCCGCAGAATGAGCTTCAACCAACTTAGTGAAATCTGGCAATGCGGTATTAGCGCATACAGGCACTATTGCACAAATCAATAAAAAGCACAGAACTAGATTTAATTTTCTGACAAACAAAATTATTCCCCTAAAGTAACATCAATATGCATATTTAAAGATTTACTGAGTCGCCTATCAACTCAACTGTTCGGCTGGGCACCTCACCCAGTACCGTGATTTTGTAACGATCATTCGTGCGAGTAAAAACATTTATAGCACCACGTCCCATCAACATCGGCTTAAGATTAACTTTATGCTCCAACTCGGATATAAAAATTGATACTGAAGCAATACTGTCACTAAGCACTATATGACGAACAGGACTGTGATTAGTATTAATGGCTCGCTGGCTTGCGCTTTCAATCTCAAACCCATGTGGTAATGAAGATAGATCTAAGATCTCTTCAGCATTGTCGTAATTTATAGATTTAGACTTACTTATAAAAGATTTTTTAGATTTATATTGACTAGTGTCATATACAGAATCAAAACTCACAGTGTGCAGGTCTTGCAGATACTCTATTTCTGTAAACATAACATCTTCAAGAATACGCTTTTTATTTTCGTCCCAGATCCTCGACCTTAACAACATCCCAGTGCTTGGCTGTATACACAGCTCATAAGCATATCTGTATTCATCGGCCGGCTTTATTTTTAAAACCTGACAAAGCTTACCAGCCACATGATTAAATTTACTGGACTGCAATGAATAAACTTTTTTAATTCGAGTGAGGTCTGTAGGAATTGTGGTTGGAACAGCTTTATAAGTAGAAGATGGTGCTAGACTGAAAATTTGTTGCTGCGGCCAGACACATTTCACTTGAGGACCATTTCGAGTCACCTCTCTTAAAGATCCATTCAAAGAGACCAGACGCTCTCTGGGAGTATCGTCAACTACTCCATGTATAATACTCATAGCATCAAGCTTATTGCCATGCTTAAATACAAACACACCTTTATAATTTAGTTTATTTTCAGCATCTTTCATCGATGATAAAAGCACAGCCTCAGAGAGCAAGTCTGCCGCAGAGATGTTGACTGCAAACATTACCAAACAGATTGACAGCAAACACCGCATACAAATATTTTTCTTAATCACTACTATCTTTCAGTCGTGTAATTTCTGAATAAGGTGAAATTATTCGTCCACTCGCATACCCCGAATGATTATAAATATAGGCCTCGATGTCTTGATCTGGTAGTTGCAGCTGAGTTTCACCAGCATTGCCGACAATTGGCTTGGCACTCAACTGAACGGGTACAAATTGGACTCTAGGAGATATCTTATTAGCCACCTCGGCAGTATCAATCGTCGGCGAGTTGAGTGTTTTTGCATCCCAAGATTCCGTTTGATTAACGCTGGCAGAGTATTGATCTGTGTTGAGGTTAGTTTGAGCAAACTGTTGAAAACTCAAAAAAGAGACCGTTGCGACTGAGACCGCAATCGCTAGACCCGCAATCTGTTTAATGCTATTTATTTTTTTATTACTCTGGCTGTTATAGCCTGCATATCGCTCAGAATCATTCAATCCTAATGGTTCAAACTCATTATCTGCTTGCTCATGAATGGACTGCATCACTCGGCTTGAGAAATTCAAGTCTATGACTTCGTCACATTCTTTTTTCATAATAGACCTTAGCAAGGAATATCGCTGCAGTTTTTTATGAGATTCATCTCCAGTGTCATCACCAGACTCATACAAAAGAATGCTGTTATTTAAACGCCGACGTTCAAATTCTGATAATTCTTGATCTAGACTAGCGCTAATCAGCTCTAAATCTTTATCATTTAATTGTTTTTTACTACTCATAATTGATCCTAGGTATCATTTGCAATCCAACACAATCTAATTATATGTTTTGAACTATTTAAAATTTATTGCTTTTTATTCATTTCAATTGAAACAGTTGGATGTTTGTTCAATCAATCAAAGGCTTTATCACTTTATCTAACGCCTCACGCGCTCTGAAGATTCGCGAACGTACTGTGCCAATTGGGCATCCCACCGTATCTGCAATATCTTCATAACTCATTCCATCCATTTCACGCAATGTTAATGCCATTTTTAAATCCTCAGGCAAGCCATGTATCGCTTCAAAAACTTTTACTTCAAGCTCCTTAGTTTGCAACATACGCTCTGGAGTATGTTGATCGCGCAAGAATGTGGCTTCATCAAAATACTCAGCATCATCTATATCAACCTGCTGTTTAGTTTTTCTCTTGCCTGACGACATCAGGTAATTCTTCGCTGAATTGACGGCGATACGATACAACCATGTATAAAAAGCACTGTCGCCTCGAAAATTTTTCAATCCTCTGTATGCTTTGATGAAAGCTTCTTGAGCTACATCTTGTGCTTCATCCCCTTGCACATAACGACTGACCAAATTAAGGACTTTAAATTGGTATTTCTGCACAAGCACATCAAAGGCTTTAGAATCCCCCTCCTTAGCGCGTGCAACTAACTCTTTGTCGTTATTATTGTCACTGCCCATCTTGGGCATTTCTCCCTGTTGCAAACTTCATTTGCTGCATATACGACCGCAACAATATCAAGAAGTTCTAAAAATTATTATACTGGACATGAATAGATGTATATTAACTATACATGATGCATACGTCACACTTTTTATGACAAAATGTATTTTATGAGCATATCAAAAACAAACAACTACGATGTTTTAATTATCGGCAGTGGAGCTGCGGGCTTAAGTGCGGCTTTGCACGTAAGTAAATACCACAAAGTCGCGGTTATCTCTAAGGCAGAACTCAACAGCGGTAACACTTCTTGGGCGCAAGGTGGTATTTCCGCTGTATTAGATCGTGATGATACTCTGGAAAAACATATCGAAGATACTATCTCGGCAGGTGTAGGCTTGTGCGATCCTAAAGTCGTTGAAAAAACCGTTTCTGAAGGAAGTAAGGTAATAGATTGGTTATTGTCTATCGGTGTTAAATTTACTCGTGAGCAAAACTTTCATAACGTTCATAAATTACATCTCACCCGTGAAGGTGGACATACCCACAGAAGAGTGGCGCATGTTGCTGATGCCACTGGAGACGCCATACAAAATGAACTTATTTCTCAAGTTCAAGAATGTGAAAATGTCGATCTACTCTCAAACTACATCGCTGTTGATCTAATCACAGCCCGCAAATTAGGCAAACCTGAAGATAAATGCTTAGGTGCATATATACTCAATTTAAATTCAGGACATGTAGAGGTCTTTCGAGCTAAATCAGTGATATTAGCTACTGGTGGGGCCAGTAAGGTCTATCTTTATACTAGTAATCCAGATGGAGCATGTGGAGATGGCCTAGCCATGGCATGGCGAGCCGGATGTCGCGCTGCCAATATGGAGTTCATGCAATTCCACCCAACCTGTCTTTACCATCCAAAAGCTAAATCTTATCTTCTCAGCGAAGCGATACGCGGCGAAGGTGGTAAAATCGTGCTCCAAGATGGCAGTGAATTTTTGCATCATTTTGATCCACGTGGCGTACTAGCACCTCGCGATATAGTCGCCAGAGCGATAGATTACATGATGAAAAAACATGGCCATGACTGCGTATACTTGGATATTAGCCATAAATCCGAACAATTCATCAATAAACACTTCCCAAATATCCAAGCGCGCTGTCAAAAACTCGGTTATGACATGAGCAAAGAACCCATACCCGCAGTCCCAGCTGCACATTATACATGTGGCGGTATAGTCACTGATGAACATGGGCAAACCGACATTCCACATCTTTATGCGATCGGCGAAGTTGCATTTACTGGTTTGCATGGTGCCAATCGTATGGCCAGCAACTCATTGCTTGAATGTCTTGCATATGGAAGATTTGCTGGTGAACACATAAATCAATCATCCCCTGATGAACATTATTCAATTGATATTCCGGCATGGGATGAAAGTCGTGTATCAAACTCAGATGAAGAAATTGTAGTAGCACACAACTGGGACGAGGTGCGACGATTCATGTGGGATTATGTCGGCATCGTTAGAACGACAAAACGTATGCAACGAGCCAAACACCGCGTTGATCTATTACTTAATGAAATAGATGAGTACTACAGCAACTTTAAAATCACCAGTGATTTAATTGAATTAAGAAATCTTGCTGTTGTGGCTGATTTAATTATACGCAGCGCACTATCACGCAAAGAGAGTCGAGGTTTACATTACACGCTAGATTATCCAGAGGCCAATAAATCTCTAGACCGTGTGAATACCATTTTACGACCAGTCGATTCTAATCTTGATCAAGTAGGACAAAAAATACTTTAATCTCAATTACCTGCATTATTCATCTGTGCTTAAAATCGGTACTCAAGAGTCTGCAACAAATACTTTCCTTCGATAATATTCGAGCTCCTGGATAGAATCACGGATATCACTCAATGCTAGATGATCAGATTCTTTGTCATAGTGCACCTGTTCTGGATTATACCATCGCTTAACCAATTCCTTCACGGTACTGACATCGAGATTTCTATAATGAAAATAAGCTTCTAAAGCTGGCATCAATCTCGCCATGAAACGTCTATCCTGACAGATACTATTACCACACATAGGAGAGCTATTAGCGGGGACATATTTTTTTAAGAATTCCAGCGTTTCATGTTCGGCTTGCTTACAATCATATGAACTGGCTAACACTCTTTCAACAAGACCTGATTTTTTATGCTGAGTTTGATTCCAGTTATCCATTTGATCGAGTCGTGTCTGTGGCTGGTGCAGCGCTATGACAGGGCCAACCGCAATCTCGTTGAGTTGTTTATCTGTGACTATGGTGGCTATTTCTATGATTTCATCATTATCAGTATCTAGCCCCGTCATCTCTAAGTCTATCCAAATCAGGTTGTTTTCATCTTGCATAAGTCCACTCGCGGTCAATTTTCTGCTATCTTACGTC
Source organism: Gammaproteobacteria bacterium (assembly GCA_965658595.1). Taxonomy (GTDB): domain Bacteria; phylum Pseudomonadota; class Gammaproteobacteria; order UBA4575; family UBA4575; genus UBA1858. The sequence goes on from CBFHSW010000085.1 coordinate 32,626, forward strand.
AACTCTTATCAATATACATTTAACTATGCGACTCATAAGCCATTTATCAATACTTTTTGTTTTTTTTATATCCCTTAACCCCGCACTAGCCGAATCTGGAGAAACCCTTCATGAAACGTCCTGTGTTGAATGTCATAGCTTGATGACAGGCGGTGATGGTAGTGTACTTTATAGCCGTGAAGACCGTATGGTACAATCTATGGACGGGCTAGAGAAGCAAGTTATGCGCTGCTCTGATGGTGCTCAAACCGGCTGGAGCGACAGTCAGCTAAAATCTGTGATCGGCTTTTTAAATCAAGCGCATTACAATTTTTAGAAATGTTTTCATAATTCCTTTTTATTTTATGTATCTAGCCATAGTCATCGCGAGACAGGGTAAGACATATATTGTTGAAGACGAATATCATGAGCAACATCAGTGTCATGTTCGTAGCCAAGCTCAAGATGCAGTATGCGGTGATCAAGTATTATGTAAGAGACAACATCAGTCACAAGATGTCATAGAGTCTATACAGCCAAGAGTAAATCAGCTCACTAGAATCGACAACTTCCAACGCACTAAAACTCTGGCGGCTAATATCGACCATATGGTAATAGTCATTGCCGCACTTCCCACTTATTCAAATCTATTAATCGACAAGTATTTGGCCTGCGCTGAATTAACTCACTGTAGAGCTAGCTTGGTAGTGAACAAAGCTGAATATTTAAATCAACAATGCATTGATATTGACCAGCTAGAAAACATGTATGCCCCTCTGGTTGAGAACTTTATCATCACCAGTGCCCATCTTGGTTATGGGGTATCACAATTAAAACGCATTCTACGAGCACAAACAAGCATCCTTGTTGGACAGTCTGGAGTCGGAAAATCCTCTCTCATTAATCGTTTATTTGGCAATACTGATATTAAAGTGGGTAGCTTATCTGAAAACATTCAACAAGGTAAACACACGACTACTAATGCCTTTGCTTATCCTCTTGATCGCGATAGTAAAATAATTGACTCGCCAGGTGTGCGTAGTTTTACACCTGTAATGACAGATAACCATCATGCTGCTCGTGGCTTCAAAGAGTTTCAAGAATTCATCGGTAAATGTAAGTTTGCCGATTGTCAGCATCTCAATGAACCGGGTTGCGCTGTCAAATGTGCTGTAGAGTCGGGTGATATCACTGCACTACGTTATGCTAGTTATCAATCAATATGCGCTGAAAATAACAGCCATTAACGTGCTTTTACATAACGTATATCTGTTAACAGAGCAAGTTTTTAAATCACTTTGCAGATACTACGAACACTTTATTTATAATCAGTACGGGTATTAAATGCTTGTGAGAGAGTATTTAAGTCTAGGTATTCCAGCTCTCCACCAATCGGCACACCTTGTGCTAGACGGGTAGTTTTTAGCCCATATTGATTGACCATTTCTGCAATAACATGGGCGGTCACTTCGCCCTCCATGGTCGAACTAGTGGCTAAAATAATCTCTTCCAACTCGCCTGATTTGAGACGTTGTTCGAGCTGATCCAGCCCCAACTGTTCAGGCCCAACCCCATCCAGTGGCGATAGCTTACCCATTAAAACAAAATACACACCTTTATAACTGGTTCCACTTTCAATGGCCATTACATCTGTTGGAGTTTCAACAATACACATCTGAGAGGTTTTTCTAGTAGTACTGGCGCAGATATCACAGATTTCTTTTTCAGTATAGTTTCTGCATTTTTGACAATGACGTATGCTTTCTAATGCTTGAGTGATCGTAGTTCCAAGTGTCAGTGCTTTTTCTTTATCTATTTTTAACAAATGAAACGCCATGCGTTGAGCGGTCTTTTGCCCAACACCTGGTAATATTTTCAAAGCATTGATGAGTTGATCAAGAATTGGTAGCGGATCTGCCAAAATAGTTACCTAATTAAATTTTTACGTGCAACTAAAAAGGTAGCTTCATACCAGGAGGCAATGGCATGCCAGCGGTAATGTTAGCGTATTTATCTTTTGAGGTTTGCTCTAATTTATGCACTGCATCATTAATAGCCGCTGCAATCAAATCTTCCAGCATATCTTTATCATCACCCATAAGACTGTCGTCTATGAACAATCTTTTAACTTCATGACTGCCCTGCATAATAACTTTCACCATACCACCGCCTGATTGTCCTTCTACTTCTATCAACTTAAGCTCTTCTTGTGCTTTTTGCATATCTTCTTGCATTTTTTGAGCTTGCTTCATCAAATTACCTATTCCACCTTTCATTGATTTTCCTCTTTATTAGATTGTTCTGATTGCGAATGAATAGATCCAGGCACTAGCTCTGCTTGTAAATCTCTTTTTATAGCTTGCACGAAGCCATTCATATCAATGTTTGTTTGTGCCTGTGTTATTTGTTGTTGAGCTTGCTGTTCAAGCTTTTGAGCAGGACTTTGCACTTTTTCTTCACTGACGATTACAGTCAGCGTGATGTTTTCCCCCATCAGACTTTTTACTTGGTCAGTGAGTTTCTTAACAGAAACATCCATCAGCAAACTTTCATGGGATGAAGATAACATTAGCACTATTTTATCATCGCTAATATCTTGCACTGCACAATGAATGGCAAGTTCTTTAACCAGACCTGCGAGGTTCATTTTATCTACCATACTAGACCAATCATATAACGTATTTTTAGCATGCTCTTTTATATTGGTCTGATGTGCATCTGAATCATTATCACGTTCAGCTGTCTGAATTTGAGTTATCGCATCACCATCAGAACCCACCTTAGTACTCGAGGTTATATTTTCTGATATATCTATGCTCGCAGTATGATCAGTATCAGCTTTGACTGTGCTGAGTGGATTCTCTTCCAGAGCATGTTGCGATGTACTTTCAGACACTTCATTGATGCAACTATTGCCGACAGACGTACTTGGAGATGATGCGGGATGCTTTAGTTGCGTTGAAGATACAGCTTGAGCAGTTTTTGACGACTGCTGACTAGGCTTTTTTACCTGAGTCTCCACACCCCCGGGGCGAAACATAATCATACGTAGCACAGCCATTTCAAACCCAGCTCGTGGTGAATGAGCAAGATGCAAATCTCTCCGGCTAGTCATTGCTACTTGATAAAAAAGTTGAATATCTTCGGCGGGCAGTTTTTCTGCTACTAACTTGATCGACGATGCGAACAAATTTACTTGATCAGAATAACTCTCGACTGCTTGTGATATTGCAGCAGCATGAAAGATCACGATAAGTTGATCCAGCAATTTAGTGAAATTAACATTCAAACTGGATAAGTTTTGAATTGATGTCATAGCCTGTACCGCATCAAATTCACAGAGAGTATGTACTAAAGCATCAACCTGTTCACTCGGCACAGTGCCAAGCATTTGGCTAACCGTTTGCTCTGAAATATCCGCGCCTGAATATGCAATAGCTTGATCTAGTAGACTAAGTGCATCACGCATGCTTCCATCTGCAGACTCTGATAATTGCATTAAGGCTGAATTTTCAAACTCGATGTTCTCAGCACTCAACACTTTTGCCATCTGATCATTTATTTGTGCATTTGATATATGACGCAAAGTAAATTGCAGGCAACGTGAGAGCACTGTCACTGGCAATTTTTGTGGATCCGTAGTCGCAAGCAAGAATTTAACATGCTCGGGAGGTTCCTCTAGTGTCTTTAATAGCGCATTAAAACTATGCCCTGATAACATGTGCACCTCATCGATTAGGTATATCTTAAATCGACCTCGAGTAGGCGCATATTGAATATTTTCTAATAATTCGCGGGTGTCTTCTACACGCGTGCGTGATGCCGCATCGACCTCTATTAAATCTACAAAACGTCCTTCAGTAATAGATTGACAATGCTCACACACACCGCAGGGTTCAGCGGTAATACCCGTTTCACAACTCAAGGCTTTAGCAAATACTCTAGCTATGGTGGTTTTTCCTACTCCACGCGTTCCTGAAAACAAGTAGGCATGATGTAAACGACTGGTTTTTAGCGCATTGACCATAGCTGTTACAACATGGGCTTGCCCAACGATATCAGCGAATGTTTGAGGTCGCCATTTTCTTGCTAAAACCTGATGTGACATAGTGAGTGATGTTTGATTGATTGAGTATATATTGGCGGCAATCCATGCCAGTTAAATCTCAGCACCCGAATCAACTGCTACCGTTGCTCCCTTCCGGGCCTGGCGGGGTTCACAATCTATCGCTGCAAAGGAACCGACACAGATCACCAATACACTGTTATTGAATTTGACGTTTAAACTCAATGTTTTGAGACGGATTCGGTCTTAATCATTAACGTCTCTTTCATGTTATTAAGTCGCATTCTATCCTGTGAGCAGGTTAAACGCATCTGTTTGCTGAAATAAAATTCAGTTAAATTAATGTGCTTATGCGATTATTCGTAGCCTGTTGTTTTAATTTTGTGTGATAGTACTCAGGCAGCATCACTAAGATCGACATAAACCCATGAAATAGAGCCACTTTATGAGGATTTGAACCCGTTATGACGCTCAATCGTAGAGAATTCATTCAAATACTGAGTAGTGCTGCCGTGTGTGGCCATGTGCCACTGATTCATGCGAATACCCAAAGTCAGTTGTATGATTTTAAACCTTTCGGTAATACGCGCTTATTGCATTTTACTGATTGCCATGCGCAACTACAGCCTATCTATTATCGTGAACCTAGCGTGAACTTAGGGCTAGGCAATGCGTTTAATCGCCCTCCGCATATCGTATCAAGAGCATTATTGGACTACTTTGCTATCAAAAACCCTTTATTAGCTCATGCTCTTACACCGATCAACTATGAACATGCTCTACTCAAATATGGCAAGGTCGGAGGCTTTGCTCATCTTGCCACTTTAATTAAGAAACTACGTGCCGATGCAGGCCCTCAACGCACATTATTATTAGATGGTGGCGACACCTGGCAAGGATCTGGAACAGCATATAAAACCCAAGGCATGGACATGGTGGAAGCTTGCAACCTATTAGGAGTCGATGTGATGACTGGCCATTGGGAGTTCACTTATCAAGATCAACAAACGTTGAAAAATATTAATGCCTTCAAAGGTGAATTTATTGCACAAAATATATACGCAACAGAGGAGGCATTATTTGACGATGCACCAGTATTTGATGAAGATAGTGGACATGTATTTCCACCCTACACAATTAAAACACTCGCCGATAGTAGAGTAGCTGTTATTGGGCAAGCCTTCCCATATACACCGGTAGCGAATCCAAAAAGATTTATCCCTGATTGGACATTTGGAATTAACGAAGATGAATTACAAAAACTCATCGATACTATTCGACACAAAGAGCAACCGGATCTAATCATATTACTCTCTCACAATGGGGCTGATGTAGATATTCAGATGGCGAAAAATGTTCGTCATATCGATGTGATATTAGGTGGCCATACTCATGATGCTATTCCTAGAGCATTAGAAATCAAAAATGCTAGTGGTATGACGTTAGTCACCAATGCAGGCTCTAGTGGCAAATTCCTCGGCGTCATGGATCTAGACATCCAGTCTGGCAAGTTACGTGGCTATCAGTACAAATTGCTTCCAGTATTTTCTAACCTCATTGCAGAAGATCCAGAAATGTTGGCACATATAGAAAAGGTTCGTGCACCCTATTTGCCGTGGCTACAAGAAGAACTCGGCCATACTGAAACAACACTATATCGTCGTGGTAATTTTAACGGCAGTTTCGATCAATTAATATGTAATGCTTTACGCGAGCAGAATGATAGTCAAATATCGCTCTCCCCAGGTTTCAGATGGGGTAGCAGCATTCCTAACAATTCTCCTATTACTATGGAACATGTTTTAGATCAGACCTGTATGACATACCCTGAAACTTATCGTACGAATATGACAGGTGAACAGTTGAAATTAATTCTAGAGGACGTATGCGATAATTTATTTAACCCCAATCCGTACTATCAACAAGGTGGTGACATGGTCCGTTTGGCTGGAATGAATTACACATGCACACCTCAACAGAATATTGGTCAACGTATTAGTGATATGACATTAGACAATGGTGAAATCATTCAATCTCATAAGAGTTATTCAGTATCTGGCTGGGCCACTGTCAATAGTCAATCTTCAGGGCCACCCGTATGGGAACAAGTCGCTAATCACATACGTCATCAAAAAACGATCAGTATTAATAAGATAAATACCCCAAAAATCATCGGAGTTGAAAATAATTTAGGTATAGTTACAGACTAGGATGTAAAGCTATTTACCATATAAGCGATAACTAAAATTTGTGGGAGTGTGATCAATGGCAGGAAAAAAGCAATCTTCCATGATCGAGTAGCGTCCTTAAGCACCATAATCTCAGTATAGTCAGTAGAAACACCAGCCATTAAAAAAGCAAAACTATTACCTGGGGCATTGGCACGTGTAAGTAAATCGCCTGCTAATGGAGCTGAACCCTCCGAACAAACTTCTATGATAGTCGCAAAAAATAAAGTCGCACTAAGACCTAATAACGTCGGGCCAAAGTACTGTTGAAAAGTGTCTACATCCAAAAACATGCGAATAGCAGTCGCTAGTAACACTCCAAATAATATCCACCTCACCACCATGCGTGATTCCACCACACCAGACCTCAGCATCGATATAAGCAATGTTTTATCAAAACGAGTATTCGCAATACTTTGTTTTGCTTGTGGGAGAAATTGGAACCCCTCAGGCAAATCGGTAGTATGTGGATTTTTGGGTAATACTCCACGCCTCACCAATACATCAAATATCACCCCAGAGATTAAAGCAATCACCATCGAAGCGACAATAAAGAACAAAGTCCAATAAAAACCGATTAGCGCAATTAAAATTATCGTGAGTGTGAATGAATTCCACGGACTAGCGATAAGAAAGGCCATCACCTGACCAAGCGATGCTCCTCTCTCATATAGCTTCGCACCCACCATCAATATGCCATGGCTACATAAATCTAGTAATACCCCACCAACAACAGCTCTCATGATGCCCCTGAAGCCTAATCCCGTACCTAATAGGGAGATAATAAACTCACGTGGTATTTTGGAAAGAGCCGCCAATAATAATATGCCAAGCAATAACCCCCACCAAACAATATTCATCAACATAAATACTGATTCTGTGGCTAGCCCCAGCTTACTATCTGAGCTGAATGCTTCTAATAAATAGAGACCATATGCAACGATAACTAGGGTCAGTGAAACCCACAACAAATAATCTGGTCTGGATTTCTGGCCTGAGCCAGATTCATGGGTTTTACAACAATTAGACATGGCTGTTTTTCGTCCTATACACCTTGCAACATCAATGTGCGAGTCAACTATACTGGAATAGTAATTAATTATCGAATATGCCCGACATGAACACAGACAACCCTATCATTGTATGGTTCCGACAAGATTTGCGCTTATCAGACAATACTACATTGCATAATGCCTGTAAGACCGGCAAGCCTATCATGTTTGTGTACATACATGACACGTCCCTTGGTGATGAATGGGCGATAGGCTCAGCCAGTAAATGGTGGCTTCATAAAAGCCTTGAATCCTTGGCTGCTGATCTGCAACTTTATAAACATCCGCTGATTCTTCGCCATGGCTCTGTTATTGATGAACTTGATAAACTCATCAAAGAGACAAATGCACAGGGACTTTATTTCTCCAGACACTACGAGCCACATAATGTCCAATTGGAAACCGATATACATCAGCATTTTAATGAAACATGTGAAGTCCGTAGATTTAAAAATAATTGCTTAGTTGAACCCGAGAATATTCTCAACAAAAGCGGAGAACCCTTTAAAGTCTTCACTCCATTCTACAAATGCGCAATGAATGACTTGAACCCACCTTCGCCTATACCTGCTCCAGATTCCATACCTAGCTACAAATCTTCCATCGCAAGCGATGACTTATCAGACTGGGACCTACTTCCAAATGAAAAACTATGGGGTAAAGATTTCAAGAAAAACTGGAGACCGGGGGAAGAAGGCGCTCATATAAATTTTGATGCGTTCACAATGCATTCACTCAATAAATATAATGTCCTCAGAAATCGTCCAGAATTTATCGGTACGTCCAGACTCTCGCCACATTTACACTTTGGAGAAATTGGTCCGCGACAATTATGGCACAGCGTGTTTAATGCTGGACGAGATACTGATCCCGGTAGCGAGTCTTTCATTAGGGAAATCATGTGGCGTGAATTCTCATATTACCTTATTCATTATTGGCCTAAGCTACCTAAAGAGTCATTCAAACCTAACTTCAATGAATTTCCATGGATAAATGATCAAACCATGCTTACTGCCTGGCAAAATGGGCAAACCGGATATCCTATCGTCGATGCTGGTATGCGCGAGTTACGCGAAACAGGCTGGATGCATAACCGTGTGCGCATGGTGGTGGCTTCATTTTTAATCAAGCATTTATTGATAGATTGGCGTCACGGTGAAAAATGGTTCTGGGATACACTAGTGGATGCCGACCTTGCCAATAATTCAGCAAGTTGGCAATGGGTTGCCGGTTGCGGAGCAGATGCTGCTCCTTACTTTAGGATCTTTAATCCACAGCTTCAAGGTGAAAAATTCGATCCAGAGGGTGTGTATGTCAAACAATGGTTGCCTGAATTACAATATTTACCTAAAAAGTTTATTCACAGTCCATGGGATGCGCCTGAGCTAGTATTAAAGGAAAGCGGTGTTGAACTGGGTAGAGATTACCCTGAGCCAATAGTAGATCATATCGCTGCTAGAGAGCGTGCCTTGTCTGCATTTGAAGACATTAAAATTAAGACTGGCACGAATAATTAAACTGAGCATACAGATGCTTATGCAGATGGGTTGTGCTAAACCCATCCGCAAAAGTCAACCACACTGTCATGAGACATCTCACGTGCAACTGCGCGATCTTTATCAACTGGCAAGTAATATCCATGCATGGTTAATTATAATTTTAGCGGCTCGAACTCGTTCTGCCTTTGTTTATGAATGCCACTACTAACCTTTAAATAATTTCGATACTCTATAACTTTTCTGTCACCTGAAAAACGCTTATCTGACCAATGTGAAAATTCATCATCTTCTGTATGTTTGAGTTCATAGATGGATATCTGCGCATAGTTTTCCTTCTTGACGTTGATCTCAGAATGCAATAATTCCCAGTCATCCGACTTAACAAAATGCACTTCAGAAAGATTAGGGAATATTCGGACCTCTTCGTTGATCTCATTTTTTGCTAAATAAGCATCATCTTCATTATCATAATAGACAGTTTGCGCTTTAAAAATCCCCATGCTGAGTTTTTCATTTTCTACCTGTTGTTTGAAAAAACTTCTCAACATATATTGATGTTTAATCTCGGGAATAACTAGCATATCAGCATCCCATTTACATACCATGCTGTAACGACAATGACTCAAACACCAATTATAGAAATAG
>CBFHSW010000086.1:0-17902 GCA_965658595.1 Gammaproteobacteria bacterium
TAGTTATCTATATGATTATAGAAAGCGTTAAGCTGCCAATCAAAGTTTTGTCTTTGTTGATGAATGCCAATGTCAAAACTGTAAGAAGTTTCTTCGTCAATATTCACATCACCGGTCTCGTAAGTCTCTGTCGCGTGGTGAGCGCCTTTTGAATAGAGTGCTATGTTGTGTGGCGCGCGTTGAGAGATGCCTGCACTAAAGCTTATTTCTGTGTTATCTGAGAAGTAATTGACGGCTCCCAGAGAGAGTGAATATGTAGAGAAGTCTTTATCTCTGAGAGTCTCTGCATCGTAGTCGGTGAAGTCATAGCGTGCACCTAACTCCATGGTCCATTGATCATAGGTATTTTTTGTGATCGCAAAAATGCCAAAGCATTCTTCATCAATAGCCTCTATAAATGCTTCTTCACCAATAGCTGAAAAGTCTTTGTCGACATATTCTAGGCCAAATGCATTATGCATATGGTCGCTAGCATGCTGAACAAGTTCTAAGCGAGTGTCCCATGATTCATTGTCAAAGGTTACTTCAACGTCACCATCATCTGTTACTTCATCATGTTCATAATCAGTAACAGTTGAGCGCAACAAAATTGATTCTATGTTGTTAAAAGGACTCAGCCATTCAAGATGTGCATCGTAGCGTTGTTGCTTCATGTCTATTCTTATATCGCTAGATTCTTCATGGTGGTGATCCTCATCATCTTCGTCTCCGACATGATCTTCCTCTTCATGACCATGCCCTCCAGGAAGGCCATAATCTGAGTCGAGTTTGCTATATGAAAAGCCAATAATATAGTCATCACTGATGAAGCTTCCACCTAGAGCATAGTTTTCTGTATCCATATCACTATTTTCAAGTGTGCCTTTATTTTCTCGATCATCTTCATCTGCGTATCCCTTGATATCATAATCTTCAGTCTCACGACTCAAGGCATCAAAGTGCCAGCTGAAATTCTCTACACTGCCATTTAGCTCAATCGCTACTGTTTCTGCATTAGATCCTGTGGCATGTTCCAGTTGTAAATCTAGATTGAATGGCTGGTCTGAAATCGTTTGAGGAATACGGTGGTTAATTACATTAATCACTCCACCAACAGCGCCTGGTCCATAACGCAGTGTGGCAGGGCCACGTAGGATCTCAATTCTTTCAGCATTGAGTGTTTCAACTGAGACTGCATGGTCGGCACTTATTTCAGACACATCTGATACGTCGGCACCATTCTCCATCAACAATATACGATGATTGTTTTGTCCACGAATAATTGGGCGGCTCGCACCCGGTGCAAAATGGCTAGAGCTCATACCAGGCTCATAATTAACCACTTCACTTAAAGAGGTAGTGTTTTTATCTCGAATATCGTCTTTATTCAACACTTTGATAGGCGCTGAGTAACTAGAATTGGAATGGTTATTGAATATATTAGACTCGATGACTAAAGGATCGAGTTTTTCTGCCATGCTAATCTGTGTGCCTAGTATTGCTACCATGGCCACATAATATTTACTGGTGTGCATTGTTTGAATCTCCATAAACACAAAATGTTGTTCTTTTATTACTTACTGAGCTGTAAAAATTTAGGCGGATAGTGTGTGCTGAAATGGAGGTGCACGGATTAGCACTGAATGCTCATAGCGAGAATTCTGATAATGTGTGATGGATTTATAGGAGGTAAACTTATGAGCTATATTTTGCAAATAACGGATGTCTATGAGCGTAGCGTCATAATGAGTGACATGGAGGCATTGCTCACACTGTAAAACACTATAATCTTCTGCATCATGTGCATGAACATGTTCGTGAGGAAGATAATTTCCACACGTGATCACGACACTTAATATCAGGCTAATAAATAGTTGCTGCAACATGAATCGCTATAGATTTTGTAATGTTATAAGGTAACACTACTATACCTGAGCATCGAGGTTGATTGAACAATTAAATATGAATTTATTACCCAAGAACGGAAACTTGAAAGGTAGGCCCATGATTCAGATAGGAAAGAACGGATAGAACGTAAAAATTCAATGACTAAGATAGCTGAGCAGTAATACTTTCATGAAATGTCGTATGGGATATGACGGGAAACTAGTGAGAATTTATACTGAAGCTGCAGCTGGCTTTAGTCGGTTTAAGTATCCCACTCTCATAATGAGATACTTAATACCAATATTATTTATCTGGAAAAGGTAACGATGTCACAGCTCGTGATGGAGCTTATATGTAAGCTGTGACTGTTGTGATTATTTTGCTTTAATCTTAGCTTCTCCAGAGCCAGTCTCACCAAGGTTGTCAGTCCATGTGAGCACTACACTGTCTCCCGCAGCCCCACCTTTGATTTGAAATGATAGGTATGGGTTTTTTGATATGCCTGTTCCCCAGTGGGTATTCATTACTACTTCATCGTTCAGGGTCACTTGAACTTCCTTAATGAAGTGGGCAGGGATTAATTCTCCCGTTTCTTTATTTTTACGAGATCCAGTTTCCATTGGATGCGTCATTATAGCCTTAACGGTAGTAACACCATCTTTAAGGGTTGCACGGATTTTTACTTTCTTACTCATTTTTTTGTCCTTATTCCTTTATTAAGGTGATACTTAACCACAACCACCGGCAGTGACTTTAACGTTTTGTCTTGCCATGAATTGGCCTTTAGGAGATTTAACGACCGCGATTAAGTCGGAAGTTTCTCGCATTTTTACACGCAAGGAGACTGATGAAGCGAGCATATCATTCAAGTAAAAAGTAGTGATGAATGGACGTGGATTGTTTTCCACAAACACGCTAATAGACTCTGCTCCTTCAAGGTCAGTTGAAATAACGATCGGCACTGAGGCGCCGTTATCAGCGATTTGTGGTGCTTCAATAGTGACATGTCCTTCATTAACTGTAGCTCCACCAGTGATCAGGCTGAAGGCTTCATCGAAGGCTTTAGTCTCGAAAGGAGCAGTTGGCCATTGTGCAAATACCGAACTAGAAAAAGAGGTTATGGCAGCACCAATAGCGCTTAATGAACTATATTTAAGTAGGGATCTTCTTGTAAATTTCATGATGTTCCAAGTAGTGTTAGTTAAAGTTAAATTTTCATTCAGTTATTCATACAACTATTTTATCCAAATTTGATCAGTTTTGTCAGGCTTGTAGTATGTGGCCTCGACATCTATATAATTTTGACTGTTTCATCGGTTATGTTGTTTCTGCAAATCTCTGATTTTTTGCTTTTTAGCCTCAATTCTAGCTTGGCTATGCTTGTCTATACCTGTTTGACGTTGTGCTAGAAGCAATTGTTCCATCGCCGAGTTAAATCGCGCATGCATGAGGTCATAGTTTGATAGTGCTTCATGACTACGCCAAGGCATGCCAGCACCATCTGCAGCTCTGGCACGAAGATGTTCTAACCCTGGGTTACTGGTCATGGTGCTCTCTAGGGTGTCGAGTTTTTGTAACGCGGTACGGTATTCTTTCTTATTCATTAACGCTGTTGCAAGATAGAAAATGACAGCCTCATTGAGAGGGTAGAGTTGTTCTAGTGAGTTCAAAATTTTAACCGCGTTATCATTGTCTCCAAGTACTATGTTTGCCTGAGCTAAGGCTATGTTTACGGGGAATTGCTCATCAATGTTTGGTTGTATTTTTTTAAGACTACTGACAGCAGCTCTGCCATTGCCTAGTCTGCTCTGAGCTAAGCCATAGACATAATAATTTAAGTTGCTAGGTTTGCTTTGAATATGTTTTTTATAGTTCTTCACTAATTTCTTTGGTTCGCCACTGATGGCGATAACGCGAGCACGAGCATACTCGTATTGAATAGATGTTTCATGATAATGGCGATGTTTATGCTGTTCTGCGCGCGCTCTAGACTCACTGACTCGATCTAAAGTCAAAGGGTGACTGCGCAAAAATTCAGGCATGCTGTTTTGGTTGATTTGGGAGTGATTATGTAATCGCTCGAAAAAATGAGGCATTCCATAGGGGTCAAGGCGTGCATTCACTAATAAGGCCATACCGATTCTATCGGCTTCATGCTCAAATGTTCTACTATAGGCCATTGCGCTTTCTTGCAGCTGACTATTAGTGACTGTGGCTGCAGCCATACCCGCATCTGGTGAACCGTATACAGCGGCCAGTACCGTCCATAATAATGCAATGGTATTCATAACGCTGAGTTGTTGCTGGCGTGAAAATCGACGTGCGATATGCCTCTGAGATACGTGTGATATTTCATGTGCCACTACGCTGGCGAGTTCAGATTCTGTCTGAGTCAAAGTGAATAAGCCGGAATTGATGGCCACTATCCCACCTGGCATGGCAAAAGCATTAATTCGTTCATCAAACACCAGGGTAAAGTAGTAGGGGAAATCAGAATTTAAACCCGCTGAGATTAAACGTGTCCCTAAGGATTGAAGGTAACTTCGCAGTTCCGGATCAGTGGAGGTCGGCAGGCGTTGATTCACCTGTGTCATGATAATTTTTCCTAGCTCGGCTTCTTGATTGATGCTGAGCACTTGGCTGGCAGGGTCACCTATGTCAGGAAGAATAATCTCATTACCTTGCCTTGCATTGACACCTAAAGTGATCAACAAAATCAAGCAAATTACTGTGCTCAGTGAGAGAATAAACTTCAAGAGACTCCTCATGATGATGGTTTGATTAATAGTTTAAATGTTGTGCGTAATGTTGATAGTTAATTGATGATTACGGACCAATATGTATCAGTATGTGTTGGTTTCTGTATTATATGGTACCCAAATTAATACACTTATGTGTAGATTATGACCATATAAAAACAAATAAATTCCCAGCTACAACAGCCTTAAATCAAGTGATTGGATAATGTGCGGCTTGACTATGACATGCCTCATAATCATAATATCACTCTTTTCTAATATACAGGCTACTCTCATGTAGCGATAATGTTAGTCAGAGAGCCAATCACATCTGGTTGGATAGATTTACAACACACTATTAAAAAGTTTGGACTAATTTGGAGGTTCTGTCGATGGCAGATTTTGATCAAGAATTGGATGCTTGTGGTTTAAATTGCCCCTTGCCAATATTAAGAGCGAAGAAATCTTTGGCAGGTATTGATAGCGGTCAGATTTTACATATTATCGCTACCGATCCCGGTGCAGTAAAAGATTTTGAAGCGTTTGCTAAGCAAACAGGGAATGAATTGCTAGATACAACAGAAGATGGTGATAAATTCCATTTTTACGTGAAGAAAAAATAGATACACCAGAAGTGACCAAATTTGGATGATCCGTGGGCTGAGGTCTACGGATTTTTTTTACCCCAATACTTCTATTTTATGTGTTCATGAGCGTGTATCATTGCGCCACGTGTTAATAAACACATGAAAAATTGACACAGAAACTAAATTTTAGGAATCTTCTCAGAGTATGCGCCATATTATCTCCATATTGTTGGAAAACGAAGCAGGAGCTTTGTCTCGTGTCTCAGGGCTTTTTTCTGCGCGTGCATACAATATAGAATCGCTCACTGTAGCGCCTACTGATGATGATAGTATTTCCAGAATCACTGTGGTTGCGTTCGGGGAAGACGCTGTAGTTGAACAAATTTTGAAACAATTAAATAAGCTGGTAGATGTTATCAGACTGGCAGATTTAACCCAAGATGAGCATTTTGAACGCGAAATCATGCTTATCAAAGTTTCACCTAAAGACAGTCATCAAAGCGAACTAGCCGAAGTAATCAAAAATATTCAGGCACAAGTACTCGCAGTTAATGACAATGTGACTACATTGGAGATTATGGACACATGCTCTAATTTGAATGCGGCTCTGGATAAACTCAGCTCATTCAATGTCATTGAAGTTGTCCGTTCCGGCGCTGTTGGCATTAGTAGTAGCGCTGCAACATTAAAAATTTAATATAAACATAGCAAACACTATCTAAGTTACAGGAGCTGGTATGAACATTTATTATGATAAAGACGCTGATCTTTCAATCATCAAAGATAAAAAAGTTGCCATCATAGGCTACGGTTCGCAAGGACATGCGCATGCGAATAATTTGAAAGAATCCGGTGTGTCAGTAATCGTAGGCTTACGAGACGGTTCATCATCAGTAGAAAAAGCACAATCAGCAGGCCTAGAAGTGCAATCTATTGAAGATGCAGTGAGTAATGCTGACCTTATTATGGTGTTAGCTCCCGATGAAAATCAGGCGGCTTTGTACTCAGATCAAATATTGCCAAATATTAAAACGGGTGCAACTATGGCCTTCGCTCATGGTTTCAATATTCATTTTGAACAAATTGAGCCGCGTGCAGATTTAGACGTAATTATGATTGCTCCTAAAGGTCCAGGCCATCTAGTGCGTTCCACATACACGCAGGGTGGTGGTGTACCAACATTGATTGCCATTTACCAAGATGCATCAGGAAGTGCCAAACAAACAGCACTATCATATGCATCAGCCAATGGTGGTGGTCGTGCAGGAATCATTGAAACGACTTTCCGTGAAGAAACTGAAACTGACTTATTTGGTGAGCAGGCAGTGTTATGTGGCGGAGCTACTTCTCTTGTGCAAGCGGGTTTTGAGACACTAGTTGAAGCCGGTTATGCTCCTGAGATGGCATATTTTGAGTGTTTGCATGAGCTAAAACTAATTGTTGATCTCATGTACGAGGGTGGCACTGCAAATATGCGTTACTCAATCTCAAATACCGCTGAATACGGTGATTTGACTCGTGGTCCTAGAGTTGTCACTGACGAGACTAAAGCTGAGATGCGTAAGATTCTTGATGAGATTCAATCAGGCCAATTTGCTAAAGAATTTATTTTAGAAAACCAAGCGGGTGCTGCAACATTGAAAGCTATGCGCCGTCGCGGACGCGAGCATCAAATCGAAGAAGTGGGTGGTAAGTTGCGCAGTATGATGTCTTGGATTCAATCTAATCAGTTAGTCGATAAAGACAAAAACTAAGACTCGCTTGGATAAGCTCCAGATGAAGACTTTTTGTTAGTTATCCTGGGTGTTATTAGCAGCCTTTAAATCAAAGCCATGCAGAATATTGCATGGCTTTGTCGTTTATACTTCTAGCTATCAATAAAATATTTATTCATTATGTTGCCAGTTGCTAGAGAATTTCAAACCTTAGCTCTCATCGGAACACTGTTGTCGATAATATTGAGCCTGTTTGCAGTATTCGACCTGATATGGATATGGTGTATTTGGGCTATTTTGATCTGGTTTGTGAGAGATTTCCGTCGCCGTGTGCCAGCCAGTCCACTGGCGAATATCAGTCCGGTTGATGGACGTATTTTAAGTATAGAAGAAGATCATGATCCTCACCTGCAACGTCAGTCAACGGTTTATACTATTCAGCAATTTCTGACAGGTGAGTTCAATGTGCACAGTCCTACAGAGGGAAAGTTGCAAGAGTTATGGGTGCAACAACAGGGCCGAAGTAAAAGCCTAAGTTTTTGGGTGGAGACTGATGAGCATGATCAAGTGGTGCTGGAAATCAACTTAGCTTCGAGGCTGCAACATGCAAGTACGCATATTCATCCCGGTGAGCGCATTGGACAAGGTGAACGTGTGGGCTTCACAGCTATTGCTTGCCTAGTTAAGGTTTATTTACCTGTTACTGTAAAGCGAGTAGGGTGTGCAGGTGATAAAGTGATTGCAGGACACGACACTTTAGCTAATTTCACCCATTGATTTTAATATCGAGTGTTATCCACTGAGTGCATGATGTGAGTAAGAATATCCCCCCTCAAAAAGGCATTTATTTATTGCCGAATTTATTAACCACAGGCGCACTGTTTGCTGGCTTCTATGCCATAGTTTCGGCCACTTTAGATCGTTTTGAGGCTGCTGCAATAGCATTATTTATCGCCATGATATTGGATGGTTTAGATGGACGTGTGGCGCGGATGACGAATACTACCAGTGATTTTGGCAAAGAATATGACAGTCTTGCAGATATGGTGTCGTTTGGCTTGGCGCCGGCTTTGGTAATGTTTGAATGGTCTTTACAGTTTGCCGAGTATTCTAGTTGGTGGTTACAAAAAGCCGGATGGTTGGCAGCTTTTTTCTACACGGCAACAGCTGCTCTTAGATTAGCTCGATTCAATTCACGAGCACTAGAACAAAAAAAATATTTTCAAGGTTTGCCAAGCCCTGCCGCCGCTGGCTTGATGCTAGGTTATGTGTGGGTTTGTTATGATATTGGATGGTCAGGGCAAAGCCTATGGATTTTATCTTTTGTAGTGACTTTAGCCGCCGGTAGTCTGATGGTATGTAATCTTAGCTATTACAGTTTTAAAGAGTTAGATTTGCGAAATAAAATTCCATTTGTAGCATTACTAGCCATTGTGGGAGCCTTTATTATTGCTTCAATCGACCCACCGAAATTGATGTTTGCAGTGTTTGCACTATATGCACTGTCAGCACCTATCACGCACTTGTTGAGAATAGTTCGTAAACGTGGGCGCAGTGTGAAAAAGTCTGATCAAGCACCACCGCATTAGCGAATCTATCGACTCCGGTATTAGCTAATGGGTCATTACTGTAATTATCACTTGTGACAAAGGCTTATTGTCAAAGTACTTGGATTTCGGCTATCATGGCAGACATGAACACAATCTCACAAAGCCATTATGATTTGACTGCAGACGCATTCGCGAATCTGTATCTATGTGAGTGTGTTCTCAATCTGCTGCCGCACTAGCGGCCATTCACTGTCCTGGCGAGGGAAAACGCGATTACATCATTAAATAATCTAAATTCATTCAGTCTCATGGAACACATGTCTGCAAGTAATTGTTTGAGTACGCCTGTTAGATTGAGTTTTAGATTGAATGACGGTGTGAAAGAATCTCAAGCATATTTATTCTATAATCAGACAATATGATCCAAGCTGTATTAAGTAATGCAGTGAGCCTAAGATTGGAGTGCTAATATGGGTGCAAATGATAAATTAATTATTTTTGATACAACATTGCGTGATGGTGAACAGAGTCCTGGTGCATCTATGACCAAGGACGAGAAGCTACATATAGCGAAAGCGCTAGAACGCATGAAAGTAGATATAATTGAGGCTGGCTTTCCAATTGCCAGTCAGGGCGACTTTGAATCAGTTAAAGCAGTGGCCGCAGCCATCAAAGACAGTACAGTGTGCGGACTAGCTCGTGCATTAGAGCGTGATATTGCACGCGCAGGTGAAGCATTGAAGCCGGCTAAATCTAGTCGTATTCATACATTCATTGCGACTTCTCCTATACATATGCAACAAAAGTTGCGCATGCAACCGGATGATGTGGTAGCGCAAGCGATAACAGCAGTAAAACAAGCGCGTCAATATACTGATAATGTTGAGTTTTCTCCGGAGGATGCGGGCCGGTCTGAATTAGACTTTCTATGCCGTATCATCGAGCAAGTAATCAATGCGGGTGCACGTACCATTAATATCCCAGATACTGTTGGTTACAATATTCCTCAACAATTTGGTGAGCTCATTAAGAACTTAATAGAGCGAATTCCTAACTCAGACAAAGCAGTATTTTCCGTGCATTGCCACAATGATCTAGGTCTGGCAGTCTCTAACTCTTTGGCTGCCGTGTTAAATGGTGCGCGTCAAGTAGAGTGTACTATCAATGGTTTGGGTGAGCGTGCTGGGAATGCCTCGCTAGAAGAAGTCGTCATGACAGTTAGAACACGTCAAGATGTATTCACTTGTGATACTCAACTAGATACAACACAGATTGTGCCAGCTTCACGTATGGTCTCTACTATTACTGGTTTCCCAGTACAGCCCAATAAAGCTATTGTAGGTGCGAATGCTTTTGCCCATGAATCTGGTATACACCAAGACGGTGTGCTTAAAGCAAGAGAGACTTATGAGATTATGCGCGCTGAAGATGTCGGCTGGTCTGCGAATAAAATTGTCTTAGGAAAACACTCTGGACGTAATGCATTTAAAACACGCTTACATGAATTAGGAGTGGAGTTTGGTAGTGACATTGATTTGAATAGAGCTTTTACGGTGTTTAAAGATTTGGCTGATAAGAAGCATGAAATATTTGATGAAGACCTCATTGCATTAGTCGCAGATGATGAGCATCAACCAGATGAGAATATTAAATTAGTGTCTCTCAATGTTGCTTCCAGTACAGAGCAATCACCACAGGCAGAAATTACATTGTTAATGAATGGTAAAGAACACAAAGCTAATGCTAGTGGTGGTGGGCCAGTAGATGCAGCATTTTGTGCCATAGAGAAGATAGTAAATAGCCAAATTAATCTTCAACTCTACTCAGTAAATAGTATTACCAGTGGTACAGATGCTCAAGGTGAGGTGACGGTGCGATTTGAAAAAGACGGCAATATTGTGAATGGGCATGGTGCTGATACAGATATAGTGATTGCGTCTGCAAAAGCTTACTTAAACGCACTTAATAAAATCCACTTCTCGACAAACCGACAACATCCACAGCTAAGTCAGGTATAAAATGGATCGTCATGCCTATCTGCAGGCTCTAGGAATAACGCCATGGCGTCTACGTGACGCTGCGGCTGGTTCTGAGGACGATTCTGAGGACGATTCTGATAGCAATACACTTCCCAGTATTGATCAACCTATTAATAGTAGTGTGCCAGATATGAGAGCTGCTCGCCCTTCATCTCTCACTCAGGATAGTACTGCTTTACCACTCATGCAGATTGATATGGGGCAGCTGGCTAAGATGGATATGATGGCACTGCGCGCAGCGATAGATACATGCTCGGCATGTGAAATGCATCAAACACGCACACAAACTGTATTTGGAAATGGCCATCATAAAGCAGATTGGTTCATTATCACGGAAGCACCAAGTGCAGATGAAGAACGTGATGGTGAGACTTTTGTGGGGCCATCAGGCTTACTACTTACTCAAATGTTAAGAGCTATAGGATTAGCAAGAGAAGAAGTTTTTATTACCAATATCATCAAATGTCGCACACCTAATAACCGTGATCCACACGTTGAAGAAGTACACGCCTGTGATCATTATCTGCAACGTCAGATTGAATTAGTACAACCAAAAATCATTTTATGTCTAGGGCGAATAGCAGCACAGGCCTTGTTAGACTCCGATTTACCACTAGGGAAAATGCGTGGTCAAGTCTATAACCACAATAAGCATGCTGACATTCCCTTGCTGGTGACATATCATCCTGCATACTTGTTACGTAGTCCTAGAGAGAAACGTAAAGTATGGGAAGACTTAAAGCTAGCTCGATCAAGCTTTTTAGCGGGCAGTTAACCTAAGCAAAAAAAGAATCACAATGAATGCCACTAGTCATCACTCCTCATGTGTTTTTCGTAGTATGCGTGAAGAAGATATAGAACATGTTATGGCGATAGAAAATGTCGCATATCAATTTCCTTGGACACAGAAAATATTCATCGACTGTCTAGATGCTGGTTATCATTGTTGGGTAATAGAGCGGGGGCAGAGCATAGTCGGTTATGTGGTTTTTATTACAGCGGTTGGAGAATGTCATCTTTTGAATATCTGTATAGATCCACGCTCACAAGGATGTGGTCTAGGACGTGAGCTGTTGTCGAAAGTGCTAGAGTCAGTAGTATTAAATGAAGTCAGATGTATATTCCTTGAGGTACGCCCTTCGAATAGACATGCCATCCAGTTATATGAATCTTTAGGTTTTAACGAGGTGGGCATTCGGCAAAAATATTATCCGACTAAGCATGGTCGTGAGGACGCTATTATTTTTGCAAAAGAATTATAGTTTTAATGACTAAGTTCAGTTTTAAAAAATTAAGGACGAATAAAATTTCATGAGTGAACATTTAACTCAAACTCAGCGACGTAGAACCTTTGCCATTATTTCTCATCCAGATGCAGGTAAAACTACGATTACTGAAAAGTTACTTTTGTATGGTGGTGCTATACAGCAGGCAGGCACTGTAAAAGGGCGTAAAGCAGCTCGCCATGCGACTTCCGACTGGATGGCGTTAGAGCAACAGAGAGGTATCTCTGTGACCAGTTCTGTAATGCAATTTATATATAATGATTGTGTCGTTAATCTCCTAGATACTCCAGGACATGAAGACTTTTCTGAAGATACCTACAGAACGCTAACAGCTGTGGATTCCGCATTAATGGTGATAGATTGTGCTAAGGGTGTTGAGGATAGAACTATTAAGTTAATGGAAGTTTGTCGTCTGCGTGATACACCGATAGTCACTTTCATTAACAAACTTGATCGTGAAGGACGTGACCCGATTGAGCTCATAGATGAGGTTGAGTCCGTGCTCAATATCAAGTGTGCTCCCATTACATGGCCAATAGGCATGGGTAAGTCACTCAAAGGTGTTTATCATCTATTGGATAACTCAGTCCATCTGTTTGGTGCTACTCATGGTGGAAAGAAACTTGATGGTGAAGTTATTCAAGGTTTAGACAATCCTAGACTGGATGAAATCCTAGAAGATGCGCAGGCGTTCAGAGATGAAATTGAGTTGGTAATCGGTGCTAGTCATAAATATCAACATGATGAATTCTTAGCCGGCCAGCTAACACCTGTTTTCTTTGGATCAGCTATCAACAACTTCGGTGTCCAGGAGTTGTTAGATAAATTTGTCGAGTATGCGCCTGCACCTCAAGCACGTAATACTACTGAACGCATGGTAGATGCAGATGAAGAGCAGTTCTCAGGCTTTGTATTTAAGATTCAAGCCAATATGGATCCTAATCATCGTGATCGTATTGCTTTTATGCGTGTATGTTCAGGAAGTTTTGAAAAAGGTATTAAATTGAAACATGTGCGTTTACAGCGCGATGTAAAAATCTCTGATGCCCTAACATTTTTTGCATCAGACCGTGGCCATGTAGAAAAAGCCTATCCCGGTGACATAATAGGGTTACATAATCATGGCACTATTCGAATTGGTGACACATTCTCTAGTAAGGAGGATTTAGTATTTACAGGAATACCAAATTTTGCTCCTGAACTATTTAGACGTGCTCAACTTAAAGATCCACTCAAAACTAAAGCTTTGCTTAAAGGTTTAATGCAATTATGTGAAGAGGGTGCTACTCAATTATTCCGACCTATGGTTGGGAATGATTTGATTTTAGGTGCAGTGGGTGTGCTTCAGTTTGATGTCGTGGCGCATCGCCTCAAAGAAGAATACAACGTTGAATGTCAGTTTGAGGGTATCAATGTGTATACAGCACGCTGGTTATATTCGGATGATCCAGAGCAAATAGAAAAATTCAAACAAAAAGCTACAACTGGTGCAGCACTAGATCACGCAGGTGAATTGGTATATATGGCATCGTCACGAGTCAATTTAGATATGGCGATCGATAAGTGGCCAAATATAGAATTTAGGAATACCCGCGAGCAAGTTTATAATTAATGTAAGGAAACATAATGAGCAATCCAAAACCTAGTATTTGGGAGGTATTCAAGAGCGTGCTGGCAAGTTTTTTTGGTGTGCAAAATGAAGAAATACGTCAGAGGGATTTCACCTATGGCGAGCCGAGCCAATTTATCGTGATCGGGATAATACTCACAGTGGCATTAATTGCTATTTTGTTTCTTATCGTTGATGTAATACTTTACTTTGTAGTTTAACATTAGCTATCACAAAGACATTCTGAGAGTCGTTCTAGGACCGATGAAAAGCTTTTTGAGAGAAGGTGTGATTGAGTTGAAGGATAGAACCTCAATATTTATCATTCTTGCCAATGTGATTTTCTGCACATACCCTCATAATCACAATATTTACAACTGTCTTTGTCGCCATTGGCTGGCAATAGACTCTGATCTTTAATTTCATGGTAAAGCAAGCTTAGCCTATCGCTATGTTGTTGTTTGAGCTGTTCGAGATTTTCTCCTTTAATGATCACTTTGGATTTCACCTTATCACGATCACCTAATGGCAGATATTCGACTTGAGATATTTGAGATTTCAATAAAGCATAAAAAGGGAGTTGCACAGCCTCTCCATTTTCGACGCTTTTACCGGATGCGATAGTGCTGCCCGTTTTATAATCAATGACGCCCAGTTGACGTCCATCTTGATCTATTCTATCTATCTGCCCTTGTAATAAATATTCATCTGAAATGCTTTTTTCACACCAAATTTCACCTTGTATCGCCTGCCAATCTTGATGTTTTTCTTCAGCCCAGCTGACATAGTATGGAATTGTAGCTAACCATTTTTGCAACCAACCTTGAATGCTCGTAGAGGTAAAATTGGTTCGGTTGAATTGTTGAATACTGATGGTTTCTAATAATTCACAGAGTTGTTTGTGTGTCTGATCAGAAAAGCGTGCAGCATTATTATCAAAATGAAATTCTTTTAAACAGCTATGCACTAGTTGACCATAATCAGAGGCTTGCAGGTCATCACTGATTGACTGAGTCCTTAATTCTAATATGTATTTTGCGAAAAATTGATATGGGCAGTCTAATAAGCTTTGGTATTTGGTTGATGATATATTGTGACTCAATAGATGTGCGCTATCCTTCACATGAGGTGGGACTGACGGATCAGAATATGAGTGCTGTTGATAAATGAGTTGCTCTGCTATTTGATAATCTAGATCAGAGTTGATAATGGTTTTTTGATAACTATGATGATTGAAATATTCGATCATGGTCACCCATGGGCTTAGACTTTGTTGTTCACCATTTTGTTCTATCTCTGCGCTCATCATGAGTGATTGACAAGATTCCACCAGTTGTCTGACGCGAACAAAAGTAATAGCATGATGTTCACGAGTGGGAGATAAGTTTAATCCATAGCGAACTTTTTCATTGAAAAAGGTGCGTTGTGTATTCACTGACTGTAAACGTCGCTCCTCTACACCTGCTAGAATTATATGATTCAACTGAATGTCATCAATATGTTCAAAACCACAGACAGTGACTTGCTCATCTATCATGTCAGAAATAAAGTAATTTTTTTCGAATATGTTTTTTAACCATTGGCGCCACTCAGACCAATTTATGCGTAAACCGCTAGCTTGAATAAAATTGTTTGACTGTATCAATGTATCAAGCAGCTGTACTCCAGCAGCGTCATTAGATAGCTTATTTTCTATTCCTAACTCTTCTAATAAAGTGAATAAGCTCATATTGAATTTATGCAAACTTTGCTCGCCTTTTGCACGCATAGTTTGCAGTGCTTGGCTTGCAATGGCTAAATTATCTAGACATTGTATGAGCTCATTAGGCAACTCCTGAGAATCAAAGCAGTCTTTAGCAAGCTGGCGGAATGTCCCAAGTGTGTCACTACTGAGATTGTTCCTGTCGCTCAGGAAATGCTTGAATATATAATATTGATCACGATACGCGGCATCACGAGATAAAAAAGGTGATCCTAATAAGGTCAATAAACTGCCTTTATTAAAATTTCTCTCTATAGCATCAAGTAATATTTCAATACAGGTAGCCGCGCTAGTAGTAGAGAACGACCAGCCTCCTAAATCTTTTGGGAAAATGCCTTCTTCTTCTAATACTGCACGTATGCGGCGTATTAACAAACGATCATTCGCTACGATGCCAATGCCTTGTCTGCCCTCTAAACACCAGCTCTTGACTTGCATGCAAACCGCACGCACATGGGTTTCATTATCATGACAGGTATAGAGAGATAATTTGTCGAACATGCTCCCATTCGGAAATTCTTGGGAGAGTGTATGGATTCGTTGTGGCAGATCTGTGGACTCATCAAAGATGATATCCAGAGGCGAATACTTATGGCTATGGTCCGTATTTGTATGACCCAGCAACTTAGCATGTGGATGATGCTTGCAAGTGAGAGATGATGTCGCTATCTCAGGATAGAAAATTTGCAGTACTTTGTGCTGATGAATGTATTGCAAAAACTTGATTTCACATGCGTGAAAACGATGATGGTTAACAACATAATAAGCACTTTTCTGTGTGGCTGGTAATTGACTGAGAGTGGTTACGTAATGCTCTATTGGATCACAACTTGTGCGTGCTTGGATCTGCTCTCGATAAGCTAACCAAAGGTTATAAAGAATTTCACTTTCACGTGATATGTGATGTAAAGATTGTGCTTGCTTGGCATGTTCTGTGTTGACACCATAGCCTGAATTGAGGGCAGCTTCGAATGCCTCGAGGCTATTATTTAAGGGGACCTGAGCCAAAGTGCACTCATTGAAAAGTTTGACTAGTTCATTAGCCATGCTCCAAATGTTATGGGTTTTGAAAAAATTTCGATTTTCACGCAAAGCTTCGACTAGGATAAGATTTTTTTCTGTCTCGCTGATAATCGCGGCAGATGATTGACGCTGCTGCCAGGCCCAGTCATTTAAAGTGATAATTTCTGGCAATGCCATAGCATGTATACCATGCTGTTGGGCTTGCTTAATGAGAGTTTTTTGAAGACTATTGATGTGACTGCGAGCATTGCACCAAACGGTGATTTGATCTAATTCAGTTGGGTAATGAGTGAGAATGTGTTGGCTTAACGCTTCCCCTACATCATCATCATGGTGGATAAAATGGAAGGGGAGTGTGATATCCAAGATCTAGCTTATTTAGAAACGGATGTTAACGATCAAGATATTGACGTTTATCTTTTACTTCTTCCCATTCTGCGGCATCATCAGGCGGATCTTTTCGAACGGTAAGAACGGGCCATTGGGTAGAGAGTTCTTCATTAATTTCTAGGAACTCTGTTTGATCCTCAGGAAGATCATCCTCTGATAAAATCGCATCCACTGGACATTCTGGCTCACACATGGCGCAATCGATACACTCTTCAGGGTTGATTACTAAAAAGTTTGGGCCCTCATGAAAGCAGTCTACAGGGCAAACTTCGACGCAGTCCGTATATTTGCATTTAATGCATGATTCAGTCACCACAAAGGTCATATCAACTCCACATACTGTATTTCGAATAAGTTAAGGCAATTATAACTAAAAGTACTCATGATGCATGCCCAGAATAAAGATAAATGGACATTTGTGTATTCTACAGCATGAGGTTTGTAGAGCGTTCGTAGTGTGTTATTAGGTGATCTTTTAACCAATCTATATTGAGATTACTGTCCTCATCAAGGTTTTTTTGCGTTCGGTTGAGGCCATCTTGGTATGCGCGGGTAAAATCTTCATCATTACTATCTTTCCAGTTGTCTGTCTGGATGAGTATAGAAGTAGATTCACGTCTAAAAATTTCTTCAAAAGTAGCATCCACAAGCAACGCTTGTTGCTGGGTTTTGTTCAAGCCCAGATAACTAGCGTAAGCCTCACATATGCTGATTATACTGGCTGTCACATATTTGCTCTCATGTAGTGCTGTCGGTACTGTGCCAAGTTCATCCTTGAGTGGATCAAAGCAATTTGAAAAAGTTTTTTGTAAAGTGTTTTTGCAGCGGCCAAATTTAAAATTAAACATAATGTATGATGATGTATTGAGGTTTTGTAAACAGCTTACACCAAGCACGGCAAATAAAAAATAATGAATGCGAACTCACTAGTAGTCTTTACTGATTTGGATGGTTCTCTCTTGGATCATTATGATTACAATCATGTAGCGGCGGATCCTATGCTAGAGCAACTGCGATCCTGCAATATTCCTGTTATCCCTTGTACCAGTAAGACCCGGTTAGAATGTGAGAGTTTGCGTGCTGAGTTGAAGAATACCAATGCATTCATTATAGAAAACGGTGCGGCCATTTTCATTCCACATACAGATGTTGCACAAGCCCCTGCTGGATGTCATTCAGATGGACAGTTCTACATAAAAAACATGGTGCCTGAGAAGTCACATTGGTATCCTTTGTTGGAAAGATTACAAACACATTACGGTGACGATTTTATTACCTTTGATGAAGTAGGTATTGAAGGTGTAATGAAAATGACAGGTCTCAGCCATGAGCAGGCA
>CBFHSW010000087.1:0-2642 GCA_965658595.1 Gammaproteobacteria bacterium
TGTTGAACAAATTATCGCGAGAGCTGAGCGTTATCGTCAAGATGGTGCCAATGTGATTGATTTAGGCTGCTTACCTAACACTCCATTTGGTCATTTAGCAGAAGCCGTTCAGGCACTCAAAGCGGCTGACTTTAAGGTCAGCGTGGATTCATTGTTACCCGAAGACCTCGTTACTGGTGGTCAAGCTGGAGCAGATTATCTATTAAGCCTACAAAAAAAATCTTTATGGGTACTAGAAAAAGTCGATTCAACACCGATTATCATTGGAACACCACCGACCAGTCTAAGATCTTTGTATCAAACTATTGATATCCTAATTAAAGAAGGTGTTCGCTTCATCGCTGACCCTATTCTCGATCCTATTAATTTTAATTTTACTGAATCTATTGTGCGTTATCGCAATTTGCGCAATCGTTACCCTGAGATTGAAATTATGATGGGCGTAGGCAATCTCACTGAACTGACGCATGTAGACAGCGCAGGGACTAACGCACTCTTAATGGGTATTATCTCAGAATTAGACATTCAACACATATTAGCCACAGAAGTCAGTGAGCACTGTAGAAAATCTATCAAGGAAGCCGATCTCGCCAGACGTATTATGTTCGCATCACGCGCTGACAATATTCCACCCAAAGGTTATGACAACGGGCTCATGGCATTACATGAACGTAAGCCCTTCCCATACAGTAGAACCGAAATAGAGGAATTTTCACAAGATGTTCGTGATGGTAACTTCCGAATACAAGTATGTGATGAAGGTGTCTTCATATATAATCGTGACGGAATTTGGAACGCAACAGATCCGTTTGATCTTTATCCTAACCTCGAAGTATTTGAAGATGGTGGACATGCGTTTTATCTGGGTGTCGAATTAGCACGTGCTCAAATAGCGTGGCAGCTAGGTAAACGTTATGATCAAGACGAAGAACTATCTTGGGGCATTGCTGTTAAAAAGCAAAAGCAAGATCTCGCCACCTTCAAACAGGAAGGCAGTACGATGAAGGTAAGAGAAGATAGGAAAAAAAACCGCGAAAAGAAGCGCAAAAAAACTGACAAAAAAGATATTAAACGAGATGCTAGACGCTGTTAATCACTATGCCATTTATTAGAGAAAGTATTATTACCACCCTGCATGAGGATGGACAGGCTCACATCACACCTATGGGCGCTCATGAAACACCTGAGGGATTGATGCTAGCTCCATTTAAGCCTTCCGCTACGCTTAACAATCTGTTACGAACAGGGACAGCGACCATAAACTACACAGATGATGTCCGAGTATTCGCTGGCTGTATTACAGGCCGTCGTGATTGGAATACTGTTCCCACTGACATGATTGAAGGTATACGTCTGGAAGATTGCCTTGCCCATACTGAAGTTAAAGTGAAAATTCACGAACAGGATGACGTGAGACCTAAATTTTACTGCGAAACAATATTTGAGCAGACTCATCACCCATTTCATGGATATAATCGTGCACAATCAGCAGTCATCGAATTAGCTATACTTGCGAGCCGACTGCATATGTTGACAGCCGATAAAGTTCAACATGAAATTGAATATTTAACGATTGGATTCGATAAGACTGCGGGTGACAGAGAACATCAAGCATGGGACTGGCTGATGGAAAAAATCATAGCCTTCAAAGAAACTAGTAATTAATCTGGAAAATATATTTCACATACACTAGAGATCAAAACATGACAGGATTCTTAGCCAGCGTTAATAACTTAGATGATGCTATTTTGGTTAGCCAAAATGGTGCTGACATCATCGATCTAAAAGAACCTAGCCAAGGTGCATTAGGCGGCTTGGGCTTACAAGAGATACATGAAGTTGTCGATCATCTATGGGAATCATGTGTGGTCAGTGCCACTGTGGGTGATCTAGAGGCTGACGTGCCACTAATTTTGGATCGCATCGAAGCTGTTGCTGATACAGGTGTAGATTATGTGAAAGTAGGTATGTTTAGCCAACAACACATAAGGGAATGCTTGCCTAGCTTTGAGTACCATGCACGTCGAGGCGTGAAGATTATTGCTGTGTGCTTTGCAGATGTAGAATTTGACGTACCCAGCACCATTCAGCTTTGCAAAAAAGCCTGCCTTAGTGGAATCATGATGGACACGGCAGGTAAGAAGACTGGCAGCCTACTTCAACATAAAACAATCGATCAATTAGCCCAATTCGTCAATTATGCACAAAGCCTTGGCCTACTCACAGGCTTAGCAGGCTCTCTCCGAGCTCAGGATGTCGGTGCATTGATGCCACTTGAAGCAGATTATTTAGGCTTTAGAACAGCCCTGTGTGAGAACCAAATACGCACAGCACCTATCGCAGCAAAATCTGTAGATGAGGTTAGACAGTTGATTGAATTTCATCACAAACATGCCCAGCAAGCACAATAGCTTTTGATAATTTTCACAGCAGACTTCTAAACAAGCTTTTTCCAGGGCCTCTATACAATTAAAAATACTGGCAGTCCTGAATAACTCTTACGGGCCTTTGAATTGACTTTCTTTGGGAGGACGAATTAGCGCCTCATAGCTTAATTGCTGTGAATTTGAAAAGTTTATGATGGGCTGAAAATCAACGGTAAGGCGTTTATTAGTAATGATCGATATTAGCTGATCTTCAAT
>CBFHSW010000088.1:0-13876 GCA_965658595.1 Gammaproteobacteria bacterium
TGGCATGCACATCATTAGTGACATTATCCTGATGACGTCGGTATAGTATTGCCACCTGATCATCCTCTACATAATCCACGCCAGTTTCTAAAAGGCGTAGAAAAAAGTCCATATCTTCAGCAAAGCGTAAATCTTCTGCAAACCAATCCATGGTATCAAATACAGATTTTTTAAAGACTGCCGCTGATAAAGAAACACCTTTAACGATCATAGTTCGTGTGCCTGACTTAATTTCATTGTTTTCATCTACCTCTTCGAACAACTGCATTAGTCCATAAGAAAATTGAGCCGAAGGTCGGGCAATAAGCAAATTAATATGACGCTCTATACTGCCGATCTTATTAAGATCATCACAATCTAAAAAAGTAATATAGTCAGTATCTGGACGTATATTCGACAAACCCAAGTTACGGGCTGCAGACACTCCCTTGTTATTCCCACCCAAACACCTAATGCATGGATGTTTAGACTGATGTTGTTTAACTATATCCATACTTTTATCAGTACAGCCATCATCGATGACAATGATATCTATATTAATATTACGTTCAGCTAATAATGAATCCAATGCAGCGAGTATATATTTCTCACCATTGAGGATAGGAATTATTACACTGACTTTTGCTAACTGATTAGATTGTTCTGTCATAGTATGTTGTGGCATTAGATCATTAATGTGCTTGCAAATAATGCTTGATGCAATCAGCAATCTCTTCGGCATCTGTAGACAATTGCAGCTCAAAACAAGGCAATGTCCTACACAATTGTGCCGCAAACATAATACCCTGCTGCTCACAGTCTGGCAGCTGAAAAACACTGGAAGGTGCAAAACTTCGCATTGCTTGCGCGGGAGAAATCTCGGTGAATTGGCTGTTTTGATAGTCACCAATCTTAGGCATCACTATTGCTACTACTGGCATACTTGAGACAAATGGTGATGACACTAAATCTTGATTATGAATCTCATATTTTTTTTGCCAATTAAGAGGAGGTAGATTTTTGGTCATGTCTGCACTCATAACTCTTTCCACACCGAGTTGATCTTGTTTTAATATTTCATATAGTGGATACGCTGTGACTATTGCCTCATTCTCTAACAAGCAATAATCATCTCCCACTGTATTAAGGCCATGCATTACACCTGCCAAAGTAGTGCCTGATTTCCCAGAACCTCCAGCACCTACTAGCATGATGCCTTTATTATCAAAGCCTAGTGTTGCCGCATGACAAAAACGTTTATGTTTTTCCAAATAGGCCCAATGCAAAAGAGCTCTGAGCGGCCCACCACTCTCCCATAATGGTAGCGCTTGTGGTCGTCTTATCCATTGCACTGCAATCTTGTTTTGTGGATCATAAAATTGCCAAACACGGGGGTCATGCGTATATGCACCATGTAATCCTTGCTGAGCATAGACTTGATTAGCCTCTCGTCTGTCATAGTCTTGATAAGGCCAACGCGGAGGTGGCAACCAGCCCAATGACTCACTATCTACGCAATAAACTGAAACATCGGACTGCCAAGACGCTTGTGTACATTGTTGATAAATATTATTAACACACATATCTGCATACACTGAATCCGTGCAATGCAAATCTATATTGAGATGCGCGAGAGCTAAACGCCTTGATTCAAAACAACTGTTATCAATTGCAGTCACATTGTTCAGACACTCACGTGCAATTTCATGGATATCAGATACTTGAGTATGCATGCAGTGGTTTAATCACGTTTCCTTGGCCAACCCACATCCTCGTCCACTTCATGTATGGGGTCAGAAAGGATCAGCTCTGCCATGTCATCATATATCTCTAGCACGGGTTGTTCCTGATCCTCATCAGCATTCACTGCTAGCAAATCTTCTATACTAGAAGATAATTCATGCACTCGCTCACACTCTCGAATTAACTTTTCATCAATGAGTGACTGCAAGAAAGTGTCGCTTGCCTGCGCCAGCATGTGCTGCTTGCCATGTAAATATTCATGAATGTGATGTGGTGTATATCCCTCCATAATTACCGCCCAGAGCTGAGCAGACAATCCTCTTAGACTGAAGTATTTGCCATTTTCTAGGTTAAGCACCACAACCTCACCTGCAAACACCTCGGCTACAACATCAGGGCTAGAAATCTCATAACTATTATCTTTCACAATGTCCCCTCTTATTCTCAACCCATATTGTTATGGGTGTGCTTCACATTTTACAACATAGTTATATATTTGTTGTTTAACAATCACCGTGATTTTAAGGTGATGTTTCATTTAGATCAAACAATGCTCAACACTTAAAGCACCTCACACAGTGGCTTGTCACGAGAGTTACTCGAGAGTCGCCATATCAATCACCACACGATACATTACATCCCCATGTTCGATTCTATGATATGCCTCATTCACATCCGCAATATTTATCACTTCGACATCTGCTGTTATTTGATGTTCAGCACAGAAGTCTAACATCTGTTGTGTTTCTTCTATGCCACCAATCAATGATCCAGCCACACGCTTTTGTCCAAAGATTAACCGAGCTGCATGCATTTTCATTGGTACTATGCCAACCACTATCATGGTTTGATTAATCTTGAGTAAATCTAAATAACATGAAAAGTCATGTTCTGCGGGTATAGTATTGAGAAGCAAATCAAAACTATTCGCTTGTGCCTGCATGGCCTCTTGATCAGTAGACAATAACACCTCATGAGCCCCTAGACGTTTGGCATCAGCACCTTTCTTTTCTGAGCTGGTAATCATAACCACATGTGCACCCATGGCGGCGGCAAACTTCACACCCATATGTCCCAGACCACCCAAGCCAATAATACCTACTTTATCACCCGCTTTAACATGGTAGCGTTTAAGAGGCGCAAAAGTTGTAATACCTGCACATAACAAAGGTGCCGCCGCATGCGCATCTAACTTTTCAGATACTTTAAGAACACTTTTCTGATCCACTACAATATGACTAGAGTATCCGCCATATGTGACGCCTCCAGTATAAGGATCAGGACTATTATAGGCGGTCTTCATACCCGCTTCACAAAACTGTTCATAACCTTGATCACAGGAGCTACATTGATGACATGAATCAACAATCACTCCGACACCTACACATTCACCCTCAGTAAAATTATTTACATGTTCACCCTTGGCAATGACACGCCCAATAATTTCGTGTCCGGGAACAATAGGATAGACCGTATTACCAAAATGGTTTTGAACAAAGTGAATGTCGGTATGACAGACTCCACAATATTCAATTTTAATGAGTATGTCGCCAGGCTCTAGATCTCTTCTCTCAATTTGATGAGGTGCAAGTGCATCTTTTTCAGAGGCCGCTGCATAGGCTTTTACATTTTCCATCGTCATATCATTTTCTCATGCTTTCTCTATTAATAAGAATTATTCACAACTAACGGTTAAGGTACAGGCGTACCACTGCTTCGTTCAAGATAAATGTTTCCACTGTACTGTCTGCGTATATTTTAAGTTCTGATTCAGTACTCACCTATGCAGTACTCTCCAGCATATATTTTCTGGATCGACAATGTCACGGCCGATTTTACTGGAAACTCAGTTGCTGGCCATATTTGCTTGGCAGCCTCAAAATATTCACCCTGTGTGAAAATATTTAATTCACCTTTAATTTGGTATGACTCACGCTCTGGTGTGATCATTAATAAAGCACCTGAACTCTCATTGTGTATGTTGTTCAATGTTTTATGGAAATAATTATTAGCTATCAAAAAGTGATGATCTTGAAATAGATCAATACATAACACCCATACTGAATTCGGACATTGATTCCGATCGACTGTCGTCAGCACACACAATGCCTCTCTATTTTCCCAAGCCTTAAGAAATTTTTTGGGTAATTGACTCATATTAGAGACCTCCTGAGATAGTTTAAGCACATTTTTTGTGCCTGTAAAAATCAAAGCTTACTTATATAAAAACAACATCATGTGTATTTCACCCTTCCTAAAAGCTTGGTAGAGTGGGCTTTTATGGGCCCCATCCGCAAATATGTCTAAGTTGTCATTTATATTAGCGATATTTCTCACAAGTAACTTGTTCATAATATAAATATTTTATGGTATTTTGTTTTTAAGCCGTGATGGATTACGGTGCGCCTATGGAATACAAAGATTAAGCTTGCTTGTTTTTGCATTTCAGAGGCCTCTAACAAGGATTGGACGAAAAACAGTTTTTATATGTTCCAGTGCTTAGGAGGCAAAAAATGACATTTACTAAACTGCTGAAAGGTTTAACACCGATCGGTCTCATCGCTGCGCTACCATCTTCAGCGTTCGCGGCAGCAAACCTCCAATCAGATGATTTTGTTGGAATTTCATTCTGGTTGATCTCTATGGCCTTAATGGCCGCCACTGTGTTCTTCTTGTGGGAAACTCAAAGTGTAGACGGCAAGTGGAAGACTTCTCTTGTTGTATCTGCATTAGTTACTTTCATCGCTGCAGTGCATTATTTCTACATGCGTGATGTTTGGATTTCTACAGGTGAAACACCAACGGTCTATCGCTACATTGATTGGCTACTCACAGTACCTTTACTCATGATCGAATTCTTCTTGATTCTGCGTGCCATTGGTAACGCATCAGGTGGAATCTTCTGGCGCCTCCTAATCGGCACCTTGGTCATGTTGGTTCCTGGGTATCTCGCTGAAGCCGGTTATATCAGTACAACCCTTGGATTTATTGTTGGTATGCTGGGTTGGTTCTATATCTTGTATGAAATCTTCGCTGGTGAAGCAGGTCAAATGGCTGCCAAAGAAGCATCTCAAGCAGTACAGAGCTCGTATAACTCAATGCGTTGGATTGTGACTATTGGTTGGGCGATCTATCCACTAGGATATGCGCTTGGCTACTTCGTCTACATCGATGCAGATGGCAATACAACACAAGCAGCAAGTGAAGCTTTAAATATCGTTTACAACTTAGCTGACGTGGTTAACAAAATCGCGTTTGGTCTGTTGATTTGGTACGCAGCAACTTCAGAAAGCAAAAGCTGAAGAACTGCATAAAGCTCGATGTGGAGCTTCTTAGTTGAAGCTCCACTATTTTTATTCAAGTAACAGAGCTCAAATAATAAAAACAACAAACCACATGCCATGGATGGATAGTATGAGAGATTGTTATGCAAACTTACGATTTAAGTCTAATACAACAAGATCTTAAGATCATTGAACAGCGTCTAAATAAATACGGCGCTAATCCGATCCAAGCTGAAACCAGCTTGAATACACTATTTAAGAATCACTTGTCATCAGGTGGCTCACGGACTCGCGCAATGCTTGCAGTCGCTGCGGGACGAGCAACAAACCTTCCTGATGATGCACGCTTTGCCGTTGCCACCTCTATCGAATTATTACATCAAGCTTCATTAATACATGATGACATCCAAGATAAAGATGCACTACGCAGAGGTCAGGCTGCCGTTTGGAGTATTGCAGGTGAATCCTCAGCGATATGCCTTGGAGATGAACTCATCGGTGCAGCCTATGAAGAATTATCCAAACTCCCCGCACCCTACATAAATGAACTACCTCGTCTAATCGTTATGTTATCTAAAGGCATCAGCTTAATGGCCGCCGGACAGACACTCGATTGTCAATGGACACCAGCCACACCGATAACATTTCATGACTATGAAATGATTGTCCGACATAAGAGTGGCCCACTGTTGGGTTTACCCATCGCTATGATCCTTACTCTTGCAGGTGGAACAGATGAACACATAGAACAAGTACTAGCAGGCGCTTCATCAATTGGAGTGGCCTATCAACTAGCGGATGATTTGAGCGATAAAATTGAAGATCAAGATTCACGCTTAAATGGATACTGGATACTCGCTCAACAGGCAACCCAGCAAGATGGCACTGATCCAGAAACTGAGCTACGCAGACAATTTGAGTGGCACTTAAATAATGCACGCGAATGTGTGCAGAGTTTACCGCCATTTTGTATTCAAGCCTTTGAAGTATTAATTCAAGCACTGCATGAAAAATACCCCAGCTTTCGAGTAGCCGCTTAATGCAAAATGCATTGGTAGTTGGATCTGGGCTAGGGGGTATAGCAACAGCACTGCGTTTGAGAGCTTTAGGCATGGATGTGCAATTACTAGAGCGCCTTGATTCAATCGGTGGTCGCGCTCAATGCTTTGAACATCAAGGGTATCGACATGACGCCGGTCCAACCGTAATTACAGCCCCCTTTTTATTCGATGAATTATTTCAGCTGTTTGGTGAACAGCGCTCAGATTACATTGAATTTAAAGCTCTAGATCCCTGGTATCGCTTCATCTATCCAGATGGGGATCATTTTGATTATGGTGGCTCACTAGATGACACCTTAAATGAGATCAGACGCATTTCTCCCAAAGATTGTGCAGGCTACCAGGCGCTGGTCGCTCATTCAAAAAAAGTATTTGATGTCGGTTTTGAACAGCTTGCACATGAGCCCTTTCATCAATTCAGCACCATGTTCAAACAGATTCCTCAACTCGCCAAGTTACGCAGTGATCGCACTGTGTGGGATTTAGTCTGCAAGCATTTATCTCATGACAAACTCAGACAGGCCTTTTCTATTCAGCCGCTGTTGGTGGGTGGATCACCATTTGATACCACCAGCATTTATGGATTGATACATTATCTAGAGAGAGCCTATGGCATACACTTTGCTATGGGGGGCACAGGTGCACTCATAAGGGCTTTAGAGAAATTAATGCTTAAACAGGACATCTCTATACAAAAAAATGCCACAGTTGCTGAAATCATCATTCAGCAACAAACTGCTAAGGGCGTCAAACTCACCAATGGTGAAATCATTCAAGCAGATTGTGTCGTCTACAACGGCGATCCCATGCATATGTATAGGCATCTCATGCCAGAAAAAAGTTTGCCTCTAGCCACAAGATTAAAACGCAAACACAGCAAACTCTCGATGGGATTGTATGTATTGTTTTTTGGTACTGCTCATCAATATAGTGATGTTGCTCACCATACTATATGGATGGGCAGACGATATAAGGCTTTATTGGATGATATCTTTCATCGTCAAATTCTAGCTGATGACTTTTCTCTATACGTGCATCGACCAACGGCGACTGATCCCTCATTTGCACCAGCAGGTCACGATAGCTTTTATGTACTGGCACCAGTCCCCCATCAAGGTGGTGATATTAATTGGGAAATCGAAGAACCCAAACTTAGAGAAAGAATCATATCGGCGCTAGACAAAACCTTATTACCGAATCTTAAACAACATATACGCGCACCTTTTTCCATGACGCCAGATAACTTCGCAGAAGATTATCTAAGTTATCAAGGTGCAGGCTTCTCAGTAGCTCCTTTACTGACACAGTCTGCTTGGTTTCGCTTTCACAATAAAGCTGAAGGTTTTGAAAACCTATTCTTAGCTGGAGCTGGCACTCATCCTGGCGCTGGTATGCCAGGTGTTATCTCATCTGCAAAAGTGGTTGAAACACTCGTTCGACGCTCACTCAAAGCTAAGGCAGCTTAGCGTTTATAAGAGTGGCACAATGAGACAAACACTATGAGCCAACAACAATTAAAAAAATATGGCACCACGTTTCATTTTGCGAGTCGGTTTCTGACGGCCAAGCAAATGGATGCCTGCGCGATCCTCTATGGTATTTGTCGTGAAATAGACGATATCGCAGATCTTAGTGACGACCCACAGCAAGCTCGTGAGACGCTGTGTGAGCTCAAACAGGCCTTACAAGAGCGCGACTTAGATCATCCATTAGCCTGGCGCGCCCTCACACTCACACCCGCTATTAATATTGATGTGTTAATTGAATTAATCGATGGTGTCATTCAGGATACTGATAGAGTTTACATGCAAGATGAAGCTGAATTAATGCAATATTGCTATCGTGTGGCTGGCACTGTGGGCCTTATGATGTGTGATATTTTTGAAGTGTTAGATCCACAAGCTCGTCATCATGCGATTGATCTCGGTATCGCGATGCAACTCACCAACATATCGCGTGATGTTTATGAAGATGCCAATGCACGTCGTCGATATCTGCCTGCGAGTTTGGTTGGCTCACTAAGCCCTGAGCAAATTCTCAACCCTGATTCTGAACAAGCCAAGCATATTCAGACGGCTTTACAATACTTGTTGGAACAAGCGGATTTACGCTATCAATCTGGATTTATGGGACTAGCTTTTTTGCCTATACGTGCTCGCTTTGCAATCTTTATCGCAGGTTTAATCTATCAAGATATCGGGCTAATCATTAAACATCGCGATTATAATATATGGCTGCCAAGAGCCTATACGAGTAAGACACGCAAATTGAGGACCTCATTACGGGGCCTGATCACTTTTATCTGCAAAAGAAAGTATCATCATTATCGGGGGCATCATAATGCTGCTTTACATCGTGGGTTGGATCATAGTCCCGGTGTGCACTGGGCTTAAAAAAATATGAAACCATGGGTTCACATTGTTGGCGGTGGCCTCAGTGGTCTGTCACTTGCGCGCGCACTAGCGAAGTACTCAAACCTTCCTGGCCCTGTTGTTATCTCAGAACCACAATCAAAAATCACCAATGACAAAACCTTTAGTTTTTGGTTTGATGAATTTCAGCGCACGTTATTAGTACCAGAAGTGGAATACAAGCATTGGAGTCTATCCACATCATCCGAACACATTGAACACATTGGTGAGAGTATGCGATATGGATCACGTAGTGCCCTATCAGTCTATACTGAGGCACACGCAAGCATACAACGTCACCCACAAATCACGCTCAACCAAGCGGCGCTCACACATCCACCAGAAGCTGAACATGTATTTGATAGTCGCCCACCTAAAATAGATGATTTTAGAATCACACAGAGTTTTGCAGGTACAGAAGTGCAATTCTCACAGCCACATGGAATTAGTAAAGTCAGCTTAATGAATGATTTACACGCTATTGCTCATGGTGTTGAGTTTGTCTATGTATTACCACTGAGTCCATCAAGGCTACTTGTAGAACATACTCAATTCACCACTAAAATAGGTGATTTAGCACAATTACAAAAACTCAATGAGGATTGGTTAAAGCAATCATTTAATCAGCCTTTTCAAATAACGCGTGTAGAAAAAGCGCATATACCCATGGGATTTGAATCAACCTCAGAACATTGGGGTATGCCGATTGGCACGCGCGCCGGTATGACGCGCGATAGTACAGGTTATGGTTATAGCACCATCAAACAATGGTGTAACAGTTCCGCACACTCTTTGGTAAAACATAATCAATGTCAGTCTTATCAGCCCTCATCATTATATCGCTGGATGGACTCCCTATTACTTGATTTAATACAGCATAGACCGGATGTTATCCCTAGTATATTTATGAGTATGGCTAGAGGTTGTGATGCTGACACCTTTGCTAGCTTCATGATGAAAACACAAACTCGTGATGCTATGAAGGTAATATTACATGCACCTACTAAACCTTTTATCTGTGCCTTACTCAAACAATACCAATGGATATAAACCTCATCATAGCGGGTCTGATTATTGCCATAATGGGACTCCCTCATGGTGCTCTAGATCCTGTGGTCGCGTATCGTCATGGACTCATCCGTAATCCTCTAACTGCTAGCCTGTTTTTGGGTATTTACTTAATCATAGCAATAGCTGTGATAATGCTATGGATGACATTCCCACAATTCACACTAATCGGATTCCTTGTTATCTCAGCATTACATTTTGGACGTGACTGGCAAGCAATTATTAATGGTGGTGGATTCGCTTATGGTGCCTTTGTAGTCGGCATACCGATAATCGCTCATGCTGATGAGGTCAGGAAGATCTTTGATTTCTTAGTCATTGATGGAAATTCTGATTTTACGATACAGTTACTATATGCACTCTTTATAATTGGTAGTCTATTACTCAGTTTCAAGCTCTCTAAACTAAATCGTAGACAGATAATAGAACTGATATTCATATCCGCTGCTGGGATTCTACTCTCACCACTATGGTACTTTGTTTGCTTCTTTTGTTTACTGCACAGCCCCAGACATCTATATTCAGAATTTATGCATATTGTGCCTCAGCAACGCATACGTGCTACATTTGTAATGGTCATCATCACTCTGATTACAATTGCACTCGCTCTTGCCTTCTTTCAGCAACAAAGCGTTCAGATAACCTCACTTAATCAGCTAATTTATCAAACCATCTTTATAGGGCTAGCAGCACTCACTGTGCCGCATATGTGCTTATTAGAGTGGGCAGGCATAAAGTCTAAACTCTGAAATCTAGCCGATAAATACAGTAGATATTATCTAACAGATAAGACTGGATGATGCATCTGAGTTGATACAGGAATGTGTAACATTATGGTAAAGATTAAATCCTAACTGAAAGGTCTCTGCTGACACATAACAAAAAATAATCTGTGTGGAGTATCTCTACAGTCTTAATGATAAAAAAATAACTTACACTATCAATGCTAGATACTTAAGCGCCAGATTGGAGAGGATGAATGACTAGCAATTACCCGCCCATGAAATTGCTATTCTCAGTTAGAGATTAAAAAACACTAACAATAGAATTGTAATACATATGAGCAATGTCCAAGTCACTCTGGCATGCATAATGCGTTGTTTTTCGACAAGTTGAGTATAGAGCTTTTGAGTTTGTTGATGACTCTCAGCTAATGACTTCAATGCATCAGCATCACGTGTCGCTTGCGCACCCAATCTCTCAGAGACTATACCTAGGTAACGCACAGTCCCTGTCATCGTATCTAACTTATCTTTTATTTCTTTATCATCAATCATTGCTCAAATGTCCCATTGATCATTACTTGAGCATGATACCTTAACATTGCTATTTAAATAACAGACTGTCCATTACTGATGAACCAAACATGTGTAATACGCGATCTTTCTATGACACTTAGTTTATTAAACGCATACTCAAAAAGATAATCGTAATATGAGACTTCGTAACACCTAAGCTAGGCAATGATAATAATTTCACTCTGTACAATGAATCAAACCAGATATGATCGGAAACTCTTTTAGATTGTTTTTTTCTATCATGCCAGCAACCACACTACTCAAAGCACAGCATATCGCACCACCAGTTGCACAAAGGCCGCCTGTCAAACCTGATGAACTTCCACCATTATACTCAACAGACTCACCAAAATACTCGGCCATATCATCTGTACTATAATTATCATCTAGTAAACTTTCATCACTACTGCACAGTTGTTTTGCTTTATGATTCCATTCATCACGCGCCTCTTCTATTGAGGTATTTGGAGTCCCTGAAAACTTAACCTCAAACTTACTCTCGGCTAGCTTAATAACTTCAAAGGGCATGTAATGTTCAGGGCGTATGGTTGAAGCTTTTTGATTATTTTGACAGCTGATCGTCACAAACAATGATAGAACACTAACAATCAATAATTTTATTGGTTTTTGTACAGACATTACTAGCTTTTATGACTCATAAAAAAACAATAAATTAAACAAATAATTAACAAATGTAAATATATTTATTGCCTTTCCACCAAAGAGTATAAAAGATACAAACACCTATTTAAGTGTTCTAAAAATTCGCTTTATAGCATCCACCTCACAACACTCCACAAAACCATTCTGTTGAATAGCAATCTCCCCCTATTGCTATATAAAGCTCATGTAAAGATTATTCGATTGACTCGTGTATTCAAAACATTGATAGTCACCTCATGTGTTGTTCATGGGATCATCATGACACTCTTACAAAAGGCTCAATCACATTATGAAATGAGAGAGTATTCAAATTGCAACACCGCACGATTATTTTCAGGGTCAACAGTCAGCCATCAACAAACAGACGGTGTTGGGCCCCATCCATGTGGGTGAAAATAATTTAGTTGGAGATAGACAAGCAGACTTGCAAGTACATGGTGGACGTGACAAGGCCGTATATGTCTACCCTCAGGAGCATTATTCATATTGGCAACAAGCATCTGGGCTACTGAGAACTGCACGCGTTAAGCTACCTGAGGAACCTCATGGCAGTTTTGGTGAGAACCTTACTGTGTCTGGAGGCATTGAAGATAATGTCTTCATAGGTGATGTATTTGCCTGTGGAGAGGCGATATTACAAGTCACACAAGCTCGTGAGCCATGCTGGAAATTAGCTTACAAGTTTAACCAGAAAAAATTGCCGATGTGGGTAATCACCAGCGGACGTACTGGTTGGTATATGCGCGTTCTTAAAGAAGGTGAAATAAATACAGGTAATGCACTCAATCTGGTTGAAGCTGGCTGCCAACAATGGTCTGTAAAGAGTTGTAATCAGCTCTATCATAATAAGAAACTCAATTCTGCCAAACTAGAATCCGTACTCACTTGTGAAGGTTTATCGGATTCCTGGCGTAGAAGCTTTGAAAAACGCCTAAAGATCGCATTACAGTTACAGTCAACTCGCCGTAATTAGCTAGGAATAATTAATTAATGCTGATTAATCAGTATGACTGAATAACGAACAGAAATAATACCTGTTGTTAATAGTTATAAGGGTTTCAGTGCTTATCGATTAAAAAATTTGATCACCCTAGTCATTTATGTGGACCAGATACTATCGATAAACTCTTCACCAAATGTGTCACGTGCAAAAGCGTATTGGGAGGCATAGACTTCTCTGAAACGCTGTATTTCAGATCCTTTTATTCGGTTGTGCATAACACTTTCATTGACGACAAAATCAAAGTTTGCAGGTCTGTATTCACACCCTAGTACATCACACAATCTTACTATCTCAGAATCCTGAAATAAGGTTTCATAGAACCCAATAAAACTTCGCTCACCAAATACTTCTGTAATATTCTGATAGGTCTGCGAGTAGAGAGCATGTATTGCGTTAACTCTATTTGACATCGCCTCTAACTCTTGCTCGTAGGTAGGTATAATTCGACTGTTTCTAAAATCCATCCGTACCGCAGAATTAAGTCAAGCCACAGGCTCACGCATCAAAAAAACAGGAATTACAGTAATATCTCGCGCTGCAAACTCGGCTTGAACAAATTTAAGATTATCTGCACTCAAAGAGCAATGATATGGAGTTAGATCAGCAGACATCAATACATGCTTAGAACTCAATATATCCTGAAAATAATCGAAGTACAGTTTCATATCGTCTAGAAATTTAAGATTAAGCTGTATTTCTTTTATCTTTCTTTTTTTCTTATGATTATCTTTAAGATTTTGTCGCCTTAATGCTAACCTTTTTCTAGAAGACTCATTTTCGCCTGATTGCAAATAATTCAACACGGCATATTCTTTTACAAAGCCTGAGTCGAAATCTTGTCGTGACTTAAGATAATGATATAACCAAGTGGTACCAGATTTCTGTGCACACATACCCAATATAAAGATCTTTTCACGCGACGAAAAATCCTCCTTAAGCGTAAACACCTCGCTCAACGAGCGTGCTATTTTTTTAACATAGTTTTATAATTTCTAGAATGAATACCGCTTCAATAGGTTTCGCTTAATATCGAATAACTAAAGTAATAATAGTGCTATTTGACTCATTGTGAAACACACTTAAAGCCTTTTATTGTGGTTTTATTGCGGTTTTTAATGATAATGTGAGTGGCACCAACAACACAACAGCTAATAAATAATCGTTTCCAAATATTGCTGCTAAGCGATATGAGATTACCGAATGTAACGTCATGAGTCACAAAGGATATGGAATTCATAACTGAGTTGCATAATAGAAATGGTGGCTATGGGTGGACTTGAACCACCGACCCCAGCATTATGAATGCTGTGCTCTAACCAGCTGAGCTACATAGCCATTTCTTAAGATAGGCGTGGAATTTAAACTA
>CBFHSW010000089.1:0-5274 GCA_965658595.1 Gammaproteobacteria bacterium
AGCTTCTCACTAACACTTCATATTAGCGATAAGATCGGCCAACTTTTCCACAGCACACAATGGTGTGCCGTTATACATACTCACTCGTACGCCACCGACTTTGCGATGTCCCCTCAACCCTGTTAAACCACAGGCTT
The DNA here is from genome assembly GCA_965658595.1 of Gammaproteobacteria bacterium. Lineage (GTDB taxonomy): Bacteria > Pseudomonadota > Gammaproteobacteria > UBA4575 > UBA4575 > UBA1858. The sequence goes on from CBFHSW010000089.1 coordinate 138, forward strand.
CAGCTTGCGCCAATAGAGCATCGGTATGAGCTTGGGAGTGACCTTGGAACACAGCATTGATTGATGAACGACTGCTGGCAGTAATAGTATTACTCCAACAGGGATTACTATCGATCGCCTCATAAATTATTTTTGCGCGCACTCGACTGGCTTCCACCATAGCTTTAACCCCGCCCTGCTCGCTCACCCATTGCAGCATCAATTGCATTACATAGCAGGCAAATACGGGAGAAGTATTGACGATAGAATCATGCTCCGCATGAACATCATAACGACATAATTCAGGGGTGCTGGGATGCGCTCGTTCTAATAAATCATCACGCACGATCACCACACTTAAACCAGCGATGCCTAATGTCTTTTGTGTGCCGCTGTAAATCAATCCGAAATCAGCAACATTCAAATCGCGCATTAATAAACACGATGTCATATCCGCGACTACCGGAATTGGACTATCGATGGGATCAGCACAATCAATGCCATCAACCGTTTCATTTGGCGTGAAATGCACATACGCAGAATCTGGATGCACATCCCAATCCTTAGGATTCAGACAACGCTGCTCACCTTGTTGTGAGGACACGCCATTGAAGGTCTCCACGCGCGTGTATTTTTGCGCTGAGCATGCGGCTTTAGCTGACCATAAACCAGTATCGATATAAGTAGCACAGGCATGTGAGCCGAGCAGATTGAGTGGCACAGCATCGAAATGCAAAGTCGCTCCACCTTGCACAAAAAGAATCTGATAATTATCCGGTATGGCATATAGCTCACGCATACAACGCCGCGACTCATTTAGAATGTTGGTGAATGCCTCACTGCGATGACCGAGTTCTAAAATGGAAATATCAGAATCACGATAATGAATAATATCCTCTTGTATCTGTTGCTTAACCTGAGCCGGCAGTGCCGCCGGCCCTGCGGCGAAATAATGCTTTTGATGTGTCATCAATACAAACTATGCCTAATCAGACTCAGGGGGATTATTGTCTGAATTGTTATCCGAATTGTTCTGTGAGTCGTTATCTGAAGAAGTATCAACTTCACTTTCATCATCGCCATCACTGGATAAAGATTGCACGGCTTCAATTTCTGTGAGGCTTTCACCCTCATCCAAACGGATCAATGTCACACCTTGAGTGTTACGTCCCATCGATGAAATATCACCGACCTGAGTTCTCACCAAAGTACCACCGTTAGTAATCAACATAGTTTCGTCATCTTCTGACACCAACACTGCGCCGACCACCGCACCATTACGATCAGTGGTTTGAATAGCAATCACACCTTGACCACCACGCTTTTGAATAGGGAAGTCACTGACAGGTGTACGCTTACCAAAACCGTTTTGCGTGCCCAACAAAATATGTTGAGCATTTTCTTCTGGACTCACAGCAATCAAAGAAATCACCTCTGTGCTGTCATCAATCTTGATACCACGCACACCAGTGGCAGTTCGTCCCATAGGACGCACATCATCTTCGTGGAAGGTGACCGCTTTACCAGTGCTCGCCACCATAATAATAGTGTGTTGCTGACCAGTGATCTCAACACCGATCAAGTGATCATTCTCACGCAGATCTAGAGCAATAATACCGTTAGCTCGTGGACGAGAGAAATCTTTTAATGGGGTTTTCTTAACGGTGCCACGGCTAGTCGCCATAAACACATAGGCGTCTTGTTCAAAATCCTTCACTGGCAGGATGGCATTAATACGCTCGTCTTCTTGCAGTGGTAACAGATTCACAATCGGTTTGCCACGCGAAGTACGACCTGCCTGTGGCAGTTCATAGACTTTCAACCAATACACTTTACCCAGACTTGAGAAACATAAAATCATGTCATGGGTGCTAGCGACAAATAAATTATCAACAAAATCTTCTTCTTTCACTGAAGTAGCTGCTTTACCACGCCCACCTCGACGCTGTGCTTGATACACATCCAGAGGCTGTGACTTGGCATAACCCGCATGTGATAGCGTCACCACAACATCTTCTTCTTGAATCAAATCTTCAATGCCTAAATCAATGGCAGTCGATGTAATCTCAGTTCTACGCTCATCACCAAACTTCTCTTTGATCTCTTCTAGCTCTTCGCGGATCACGGCCATGAGTCGCTCAGGGCTCTCTAATATCTCTAATAAGCTGGCGATTAACTCTAATAATTCGCTGTAGTCTTTAACGATTTTTTCTTGTTCTAAACCGGTCAAACGATGTAAACGTAAATCGAGAATGGCTTGGGCTTGCACATCTGACAAATAATACTTTCCGTCACGCAAACCAAACGACTCATCAAGATCATCAGGACGTGAGGAGCCTGCACCGGTCTTCTCTAACATATCAATCACGGCACCCGGCGCCCAAGAAGCAGCCAGTAAGGCTGATTTCGCTTCACTCGGCGTGCCCGATGCTTTAATTAAGGCAATCACCTCATCAATGTTAGCCAACGCAACCGCTTGGCCTTCTAATACGTGAGCTTTCTCACGTGCTTTGCGTAATTCAAAAATAGTACGACGCGTAACAACTTCACGTCGATGGCGTAAAAACGCCTGTAGAATCTGCTTAATATTGAGCAAGCGTGGTTGGCCATCCACCAACGTCACCATATTAATACCAAACACATTTTGCATCTGCGTCTGCTTGTAAAGATTATTTAAAATAACCTCACTCACCTCGCCTCGACGTAGCTCGATCACAATACGCATGCCATCTTTGTCAGACTCATCACGCAAGCCGCCCGGAGCAATCCCCTCTAGACGTTTCTCTTTGACTAATTCGGCAATCTTCTCAATCAGACGTGCCTTATTGACCTGATACGGCAACTCAGTGACAACAATGGTTTCACGTCCATTTTTCTCATCGGTTTCAATATGGCTGCGCGAGCGCATGTATATCTTGCCGCGCCCAGTCTGATACGCATCGACAATGCCTTTCTTTCCATTAATGATGGCTGCAGTGGGAAAGTCTGGTCCAGGGATGTGTTCGAGTATTTCCATCACATCTATCTCAGGACGATCGATCATGGCGATACAGGCGTTCACAACTTCAGATAAATTGTGTGGCGGAATATTGGTCGCCATACCGACCGCGATACCTGACGATCCATTCACTAATAGATTCGGCACTCGCGATGGGAGCACCGAGGGCTCTAATTCATTCTCATCATAGTTAGGAACGAAGTCGACGGTTTCCTTATCGAGATCAGCCAACACTTCATGCGCAATCTTAGACATACGCACTTCGGTGTAACGCATGGCCGCAGGTGCATCACCATCCACTGAACCAAAGTTACCCTGACCATCCACTAAGGTGTAACGCATCGAGAAGTCTTGCGCCATACGCACAATAGTGTCATATACCGCGGTATCACCATGTGGGTGATATTTACCGATAACGTCACCCACTACACGGGCTGATTTTTTATACGGCTTGTTCCACTCATTACCGAGTACATTCATGGCAAAAAGTGTCCGTCTATGCACGGGTTTTAGACCATCACGCACGTCCGGCAAGGCACGTCCTACAATCACACTCATGGCATAATCCAAGTAGGATTTGCGCATTTCATCTTCGAGATTAACGGATACTATTTCTTTAGCGATTGAAGCCATTGAGGGGAGGTTCTTTATTCTAATAATGAGCGCAAATTATAACACACCTTACCCCCATAAAGGGCAAAGAATAAGTATCAATATTGGTGAAATAAGACCGTATTAGCCACCACAAATCAACCCTCAAACATAACTACAAATAAACACACACTAAAACACTTTCATACCCCCTGATACAGCCCCAGATACCTTGAGCCGTCCGATTGAAAACCATTATGCTTAAGCATTTCTTATTGTTTTGATGACTTATGCACTGAATCTTGAGCAAATTTGTCCACCATGCATTAATCAGGTAAGTTAATCCGATGTCACCTAAAAAAATAGCCATACAAACTCTGCTCAGCAGTCGCATTATCGTGCCTGTTGAACCCGCTGATCGCATTCTTACCTATCATTCCATCGCCATCGATAATGGCGTGATTGTGGATGTGTTACCAACTGAACGCGCATTAAACAAATATGATCCAAAATCGCATATAGATTATGAAGATCATATCCTCATGCCGGGTCTGATTAATGCCCATACCCATGCCGCCATGTCACTCCTGCGTGGAGTCGCCAGTGATGTACCTTTAATGGAGTGGTTAAACAATCACATCTGGCCTTTGGAAAAAGAATATGCCGATGAGCAATTTGTGCATGATGGTAGTGAGCTGGCAATTGCAGAAATGTTGCGTGGTGGCACTACCTGCTTTAATGATATGTACTTCTTTCCTGAAGTCACCGCACGTGTTGCTTCACAGATGGGTATGCGCGCTGTGGTCGGGATGATCGTGATCGAGTTCCCAACTCGCTATGCCGCCCATGCCGATGAATACTTATCGAAAGGCTTAGCATTATTCGATAGCTATAAAAATGATCCTTTGATCACCACAGTATTTGCACCTCATGCCCCCTACACATTGAGTGATGACACCCTCACCAAAATTAGCCGTGTATCGAACGAACTGGATTTACCGGTGCATATGCATGTGCATGAAACAGAACAAGAAATTGAAGACAGTTTGGAGCAACATGGGGTACGCCCACTAGAACGCTTAGATCAACTCGGCTTACTCAATCCCAACCTCCTCGCCGTCCACATGACCCAGCTATCGGCAGAAGAAATACAACAAGTCGCCAGCGCTGGCGTGACCGTATTGCATTGTCCTGAGTCGAATCTCAAGCTAGCCAGTGGCATGTGCCCAGTGCATGCCTTAAAACAAGCCAAAGCGCGTGTCATCATCGGCACTGACAGCCATGCCAGTAATGATGACCTCGACATGTTCTCAGAAATTCGCACCGCAGCACTATTGGCCAAAGGCGTCAGCCAAGATGCTACCGCCATGAACGCACAACAAGCTCTGCGCGCCGCCACTATCGATGCGGCACAGGCATTAGGCTTAGCTGATGAAATAGGCTCCATCGAAAAGCATAAATCTGCCGATATCATCGCCATCAATTGTAGTGATATCGAAAGTCACCCGCATTACGATCTATACAGCCACTTGGTCTACAGTACAGATCGTCAGCGCGTTTGCGATGTGT
>CBFHSW010000090.1:0-36649 GCA_965658595.1 Gammaproteobacteria bacterium
AGCGTGAAATTATCAGAGGATCATTTCGAAGCACTTTAGAATCCTCCCGACATACTGGCTAACACACATGCTCATCATGTATGACTCATGTTAAACTTAGCTTTTCGAATTGATAATGCTTGCCCTGTGAACAAATATGCCGTGGTTGGAAATCCTATCCAACATAGTAAGTCACCTATTATCCATCAAGCCTTTGCTCAGCAAGAAGGGGTCGAAATTGAGTATCAGCGTATGCTCAGCGAAACTTCAACTTTCATGTCTGATGTAGATCGCTTTCATGCCAATGGCGGCATGGGATTAAATGTCACCTTACCGTTTAAAGTCAGTGCTTACGAACATTGTGTAAGTTGTAATGACTATGCAAACGCAGCTCAAGCGGTCAATACCATCAGTTTTAATTCACAAGGTGAATGGTTAGGGGCAAACACTGATGGCATCGGACTAATGCGAGACCTAACAGATAATCAAGGTGTTGATCTAGGTGCTCGTTCAATTTTAATACTAGGTGCTGGTGGTTCAGTCCGTGGCATATTATTACCTTTGTTATTACAACAGCCCGCCAAGATTGTAATTGCCAACCGCAGTGTGGACAAAGCGATCGCACTGGCTGAACAATTTTCAGCGCATGGCAAACTCAGCGCCTGTGGCTATGATGATCTGACAGCAATGACTCAGGCTGCTGAACAACAGTGCTTTGATGTGGTCATCAATGCTACATCCGCAAGTTTAAGCCAACAATTACCCCCCATATCCGATAGCATTGTGGATTCAAAAAGCTTCTGCTATGACTTGGCTTACAGTGATACCGCCACTGTCTTCATGCAATGGGCTCAACAGCGCGGCGTGCATGGTTGCTGTGATGGGATTGGAATGTTAATTGAGCAAGCAGCAGAATCTTATGCCATCTGGCGAGGTATACATCCTGATACACAACCTGTATTTAAACTACTGCGACCCTAGATAACTAATTAACTAGATTAAATCGATGTTGACGGTGTGATGATAGTAAGTGCATTAACTATACTTTGTGCATATCTTTAACTTTGACATAGTGTTGCGCAGAGTAATCTAAAGACTCAATTTCTTGTTTAGTTAGGGGGCGTATCTGCTTAGCTGGTCGACCCATATAAAGATAGCCACTGGCCAGTTCTTTACCGCCTGGAACCAATGACCCTGCACCTAATATGACACGTTTACGAATCACCGCTTTATCTAACACCACAGAACCGATACCAATTAAGCAATGATCTTCAAGCGTACAAGCATGTAATACCACCGAGTGTCCTACCGTCACATCATTACCTATGGTTAAACAAGCACCACCTGGGCTATATGGGCCATCATGTGATACGTGACAAATTGTCCCATCCTGAATATTCGTGCGCTCACCAATCGTGACCGTATTGATATCACCGCGTATAACTGTCATCGGCCACACAGAGCTATCTTTTCCCATACTGACTTGACCTATCACTAAAGCCGTTTCATCAACATAGGCGCTGGCATCAATATCAGGTTGGTGATTTTGAAATGTTCGTATGGTCATTATGCGCTAAACTCCGTAGTGTTCATCAAGATTGAATATATTTTGTATTTAAATTGAGTATCAATAACCCCGTTACTGCCACGATAGTATCACTGCTGTGAAACAAAACGATTCTAAATTCAAAGCCTACGCTGAACTGGTTCGACTAAATAAACCAATAGGTATTTATTTACTGTTGTGGCCAACTTTGTGGGCATTATTAATCGCAGCACAAGGACGCCATGATTTTACCATCATTAGTGTTTTTGTTGTGGGGGTAATTCTCATGCGATCAGCCGGCTGTGCGATTAATGATTATGCTGACCGTCATTTTGATGGTCATGTGGAACGCACACAACATCGTCCGATTGTGTCGGGGCGTGTGTCTGCTCAAGAAGCTTTGTGGATCTTTATTATATTAAGTCTGAGTGCTTTTATTCTCGCCAGCCTCACACTCAATACCTTAACACTAAGTTATGCAATCATCGCGGTGGCACTAGCCGCTAGTTATCCCTATACAAAGCGTTATCATTATTTTCCTCAAGTACATTTGGGTTGCGCCTTTGCCTGGACAATTCCTATGGCTTTTGTGGCTTACACTAATACTCATCCTCCACTCATTGCATGGCTATTATTTGCTGCCAATCTGTTTTGGACCACGGCTTATGACACCATGTATGGCATCAGTGATCGTGAATATGATATCAAGATCGGTGTGAAATCCACTGCAATTTTATTCGCGCGGGCCGACCGACTCATCATCGCTATATTACAACTCATGACTTTGTCTTTGTTAGTGGTGATTGGGCAACAGCTGTCTTTACAGCTCAGCTATTACCTCAGCCTAGGGGCTGTAGCAATGCTGTTTGTCTATCAACAGACTCTCATCAAAGATCACCACCCACAACGATGCACGCTGGCTTTTCTTAATAATCATCTAGTCGGGATGCTAATATTTATTGGGCTTTTATTAAGTACACAGTTTAATTTTTAAAAACAATTTTTATGGATAGTCATTGAATAGTCTATGACGGAGGAAATAAAAGACTGCTTATATTTACGGTTGATTCAAACACATGTTCCAGTCACGATGAGCTCTCGCCAGACACCATACTTGAACATGTTTTGCACCGGCCTGTTTAAGCACCTTGGCACACTCATTAGCACTCGCACCCGAAGTCATCACATCATCAAATAATATAATGTGATCAGACTTTAAGGCTTTACGCACAGCAAATACATTACGCACATTGCGCCGACGCTGATCAAGTTTTTTAGCTGTTTGAACAGGTGTATATCGAGTGTGTGCATGAGTGGTGAGAGAATAATCAAAGTGGTATTCACTATGCCAGGCACGCACACATTGATTAATTACATTGAAACCACGTTCACGCACCCGCCGTGGGTGACTGGGCATACCCAAAATTTGTGCCTGGTTAGGAATAGGTGGACAACACTGTGTAAATAAGGACATCAAGCATGACAAATTTTCCCAACGCTTTTGATACTTTAGCTCACTGATAAGTTGATCAATTGGCTCTCGGTACCAAAATGCAGCATATACATGATCATAAAAGGGAGGTTGACTAAGACACTGTCCACATATCGTATGTGTGCCGAGAGATACTGTCGATAGTGGCGCTCCACAGCGATTACATGTCTGATTACAAAAGGGTAATTGTGGTTGGCACAACTCACAGATACCCTGCTCAGCGCTACTTTCACACCTCTTGGCACATACTTTACAGTGCCATGGGTAAACGCTGTGAATAAATGAGCGCCAATACTTGTTAAATTTTGATCGTATATTCATTTGACAATAGCCACACGCTGTTTAGACTGAGGCATCAACTAATCACACACATTGCCCGCTATGAGTACCAAAGTCTGGACGCTACAAGAAACCTTAGAAATTTTCTCACGCCCGTTTAATGATCTCGTATTTGAAGCTCAAACCGTTCATCGTCAACACCATAATCCCAACAGTCTACAAGCTAGCACTCTGCTCTCGATTAAGACAGGCTCTTGTAGTGAAGATTGTGCGTATTGCCCACAAAGTTCATTATATGACACCGGTATTGAGCGTGAGCGTCTGCTGTCAATTGAAGAAGTGCGCACTGCCGCACTTGGTGCCAAAGAACAAGGTGCAACACGTTTTTGTATGGGGGCGGCTTGGCGTAATCCCAGTGATAAAGACTTAGAGTCGGTGATTGCAATGATTCAGGAAGTACAATCACATGATCTAGAAACCTGCGTCACATTAGGCATGTTAACTGAGCGACAATCCAAACGTTTAGCTGAAGTGGGTTTAGACTACTACAACCATAATCTTGATACCTCACCTGAATTTTATGGTGAAGTCATTACTACGCGTGACTATCAAGATCGTTTAGACACCTTAGAAAATGTGCGTAACTCAGGTATCAACGTATGTTGTGGCGGTATTCTTGGGATGGGAGAAACACGTGAATCACGTGCTGGATTAATTGTGCAGTTAGCGAATATGCAACCACAGCCACAATCTGTACCGATCAACCTACTCGTACAAGTTGAAGGCACACCTTTATATGGAACACCAGAGCTTGACCCCATTGAATTCGTACGCATGATTGCCACCACTCGAATTATGATTCCTGAGACTTATATCCGTCTTTCTGCTGGACGTGAATCTATGAATGATGCGATGCAAGCATTGTGTTTCCATGCCGGTGCTAACTCAGTATTCTTTGGTGAAAAACTCCTCACCACACCGAATCCTGATACTGAGCATGACTTACAATTATTCGAACGCTTAGGCATGTCTTTAGAAGCCCAGCAAAACCATTGAGTTGTAACATATAGAGCCAGTCATACATGGCACATTGGGATCAACAACTTAAAGCAATAAAACAACAGCACAGTTATCGCGTGCGACGTTGTATGAGTGGGCCACAAGGTTCTCAAGTAACTCTAGATGGCAACACCTATTACAACTTCTGCAGCAATGATTATTTGGGTTTAGCTCATCATGCAAAGGTTCGAAAGGCGGCTAAACAGGCTATCGATAAATTTGGCTGTGGCAGTGGTGCATCTCAACACATTAACGGCTACTCGCAAGTCCATGCAGAATGCGAACAACAACTGGCTGATTTTCTTCAAGTGGAAAAGGTGGTGGTGTTTGGCTCCGGCTACCTTGCTAATTTAGGAGTTCTCAGCTCACTATCAAAACGCCATGATTGTATCTTTGGCGATAAACTCAATCACGCCTCTTTAATCGATGCAGCACGATCTTCTGCCGCAGAGTTTAAACGCTATCGACATGCTGATACTGACCATCTCGACAGATTGCTCTCGGAGTGTTGTTACCAGCAAGCTCTAGTGGTGACTGATGGAGTATTTAGTATGCAAGGTAACAGCGCGCCAATGTCAGCGTTGATACAACAATGTCGTAAGCATGACGCAATGTTAATTGTTGATGATGCCCATGGTATAGGTGTCCTCGGAGAGCATGGTCGTGGCAGCCTCGAAGCTCAAAATATTGCCTCGCATCAAGTTGATGTCTTGATTGGTACCTTTGGTAAATCTTTCGGAAGTGGAGGTGCTTTTGTAGCCGGTGAAACAGCATTGATTGAGTACTTGATTCAAAAAGCCCGCAGCATGATCTACACCACCGCACTAGCACCAAGCTTAGCGGCAGCGGCCACAGCAAGTTTACAAATTATATGTGCTGAGCCTGAACGACGCATGCGCTTACATGAAAACATACAATACTTTAAACAAGCCATAGCTAGTAGCTCTCTGAATCTGCATCCGTCAGATAGTGCTATCCAATCTATTGTTCTCGGTAGTAATGAAAAAACACTGGCCGCCAGTCAAGCCCTCGAAGCTCAAGGTTGTTTGGTTGTGGCTATCCGCCCACCTACTGTACCCAAAAATACCGCATGTCTAAGAATTACTCTCAGCAGTGAACACCAAGCCCATCAAATTGATCATTTGGTATCAGTGTTAATGGATATCAATCACACCTCTTAAATCAGTACGGATGAAACTAGTGCTATTGCGCCATTCGTAATTTTATAACTGTCCGTGATCCGCCATCGAATGAGTTTCATTGCCCACAATGATATGGTCCAGAACTTTTACATCGATCAATGCTAAGGCTTTTTTCAACCGTTGAGTTATATGATGGTCAGCCTGACTGGGATGACAGTCTCCTGATGGATGGTTGTGTGCGAAAATTACAGCAGCGGCATTAGCATTGAGCACACATTTGATCACTTCGCGTGGATACACACTAGCGCTATTTAGAGTACCATTGAATAGTTTCTCATAGCGTAATAGCTGATGCCGGCTATCTAATAATAAACAAGCAAATACTTCATGCTTATAATGTCCCATGACTAACTTTAAATATCGGCTACACATCACTGAGCTATCGAGTAAAGATTTTTCTGCCAAACCTTCCATTAAACTGCGTTCTACAATTTCCCGCATGGCACATATCTGAGTATATTTAGCCTCACCAATACCTTTGACAGATTTCACATCGTCATAACTGACATTGAGTAATTGCGTAAAACTTTGGAATCTTTCTAATAAATCCTCCGCTACTCCTAGGACATGCTTTCCGGCATAACCAGTGCGCAATATTACTGCCAGCAACTCAGCATCACTCAAGCTCTTGGCACCCCGCTGAATCAGCTTTTCACGAGGGCGGCTATATTTCGGTAGTGTCTTTAACATTGCTTTAAATTTAGTCAGTTTATTGCAGGTTTCTGTTAAACTCCCGTTATGAATTTACTAGGTAAAAATATTGTCGTGGCCGTATGCGGTGGCATAGCCGCTTATAAGAGTGCCGAATTAGTTCGCGCCCTGCAAAGGGTTGGCGCACAGGTACGTGTAGCGATGACGGATAGTGCGACTGAATTTATAACCGCACAGACTTTTCAAGCCTTATCAGGCTATCCTGTGCATTTACACGATCGAGGAGAACTCGACCCGGCGGGCATGGATCATATTGCGCTTGCACGTTGGTCTGATCTCATTATCGTGGCACCTGCTACAGCCAATGTATTATCTAAACTTAGTCATGGTCACGCAGACAACTTTGTGACTTCACTGTGTCTTGCTCATACAGGGCCTCTTGCTGTCGCTCCTGCGATGAACCAAGCCATGTGGAATCACTCTGCCACCCAAGACAATATCAAGACATTACAACAACGCAGTGTACTTATATTTGGGCCAGCTGAAGGTTTACAGGCTTGTGGCGAAACGGGTAGTGGTCGCATGTTAGAACCCTCACAACTAGTTGAATGTTGTATGAGTGTTTTTCAGCATAAAGCCCTACATGCTAAAAAAATTGTGATTACCGCAGGACCTACCATAGAGCCGATAGACCCAGTGCGTTACTTGAGTAACCGCTCATCTGGTAAAATGGGATATGCATTAGCGGATGCAGCTGTGGAAGCCGGTGCTGATGTGCATGTCATCAGTGGACCTACTCATTGTGAAAAAAATACACGCGTGAACTATCAAGCAATAGAAACAGCGGCTGAAATGTTGTCTACAACGATGGATTTGATCTCTGATGCAGATATTTTTATTGCCTCAGCCGCTGTAGCGGATTACACCCCTATTCATAGAGCCACACAGAAAATTAAAAAACACTCTGACCAGTTATCGATTGAATGTGAAAAAACTCAAGACATTCTTAAGTTAGTCAAACAACAGTATCCAGATTTGTTCTGTGTCGGCTTTGCTGCAGAAACTGAAAATTTAGTCGCTCACGCTAATAGCAAGTTACAACAAAAATCCTTAAATATGATTGTTGCTAATCACGTCGGTGTCGCTGGGCAAGGTTTTGACAGCGACTACAATGCGGCTGAAATTATCTGGCCACAGGGTCATGAGTCTGTAGCCAAAGTGCGCAAACCAGAATTAGCACGCAAAATCATTCAACTCATTTCAACCCTTACCCAAAAGAATCGTGACAATGTCAGACAATTCCAATCGCAACAAAATTAAACTCAAAATATTAGATACACGCATTGGCAATGAATTTCCTCTACCCAGCTATGCCACTCAAGGCTCTGCGGGTCTTGATCTTCGCGCCTGTGTAGACACCACCACTACCGTGGCTCCTGGGCAGACTATTTTAATTCCCACCGGCATTTCTATCTTTATCGATGACCCCGCGCTTGCGGCGGTCATTCTGCCTCGTTCAGGTTTAGGTCATAAACACGGCATCGTGTTGGGTAACTTAGTGGGATTAATTGATTCCGATTATCAAGGACCTTTAATGGTGTCGATGTGGAATCGTGGCAGTGAGACATTCAACGTTGAAGCAGGTGATCGTATCGCTCAGCTAGTGTTTGTTCCTGTTGTACAAGCTGACTTTGAAGTAGTACAAGACTACACACAAAGTGAACGCGGCGAAGGTGGCTTTGGTCATACCGGCCAACAATGATTGTACGCTGTGATATGTTTTCATAAAGGTATTAGCATGGATGTAAACCCAAGTATTTTTAAAGCCTATGATATTCGCGGTGTCGTTGAAACGGATCTACGTCCTGAGGTTGTTAACTGCGTTGGCCAAGCATTGGCGACTTTACACCCCCAGTGTCAACGCGTAGTGGTTGGTCGAGATGGTCGTCTAACCAGCCCCAAATTGGCTGAACAACTGATTGCAGGTTTAATGTCTGCGGGTGTCGATGTGATCGATATTGGGGAAGTCCCGACCCCAGTCTTATATTTTGCCACACACCATTGTAAAACAGGGTCTGGTCTAATGATCACAGGGAGTCACAATCCTCCTGAATACAATGGTATTAAAATGGTCATGGCAGAAAACACCTTATTTGGTGACATGATTCAAGACATCTATCAATGCATACAAGCAGGGCAGTTTGCTCAAGGGGAAGGCCGCTGCGAGCGTATCAATATACTGGATACTTACATCAATACTATCACTGCAGATATTCAGTTAGCCCGACCACTTAGGATAGGCGTGGATTGTGGTAATGGTGTCGCCGGTCCAGCTGCACTCAAGTTGTTCAAACAATTGGGTTGTCAGTTAACTGATCTCTATTGTGATGTTGATGGGACTTTTCCTAATCATCACCCTAATCCCAGTGAAATTGAGAACTTAGATGATCTTATTCAGCAAGTGAAAACTCATTCCCTTGATCTAGGGCTAGCCTTTGATGGTGATGGTGATCGTGTTGGAATCATTGATGATGAAGGACAAATCTTATTCCCTGATCGCCAGATGATGTTGTATGCCGAAGATGTGCTGGCACGTCATCCTAATGCTGAAATTATCTTTGATGTGAAATCTACTCGTAATCTGGCTCACTATATTACTCAAGCTGGAGGACAAGCCACTATGTGGAAAACAGGGCATTCCTTCATAAAGAAAAAAATGAAAGAAACAGGAGCATTATTAGCAGGTGAAATGAGTGGCCATATCTTCTTTAAAGAGCGTTGGTTTGGGTTTGATGATGGCTTATATGCTGCCGCACGCATGCTAGAAATTATTGCCAAACAGTCGGCGCCTGCCAGTGCTGTTTTCAAACAATTGCCAAATGACGTCAATACGCCAGAAATTGTTGTACACTTAGCACAAGATGGACAACAACATGTGTTCATAGAACGTTTTGTTAGTGCCTGTTCGTTTCCTCAAGCTAAAGTATCGACGATTGATGGCATACGTGCTGATTTCCCAGATGGTTGGGGGTTAGTTCGCGCTTCTAACACCACACCATCGTTGGTGATTCGTTTCGAGGCCGAATCAGAGACTGCATTAACACGTATCAAAGAAGAATTTAAATGTCAGATTTTGGCAGTGGATGAGACCATTAATTTACCCATTTAAACCCATGAAACCAGAACAAGCACTCAATACCGCAAAAGTCCTCAGCGAAGCCTTACCCTATATACAAAAGTTTTCGGGTAAAACCATCGTTGTGAAATATGGTGGCAATGCGATGACGGAACCGACTCTAAAAACCAGTTTCGCGCGAGACATAGTCCTTCTCAAGCAAGTTGGCCTGCAGCCTATTGTCGTGCATGGTGGTGGCCCACAAATTGGTGCATTGCTAGAAAAGCTTGGTAAAGAGAGTAAATTTGTCGGTGGTATGCGTGTCACAGATCAAGAAACCATGGATGTGGTAGAGATGGTGTTAGGTGGTAAAGTGAACAAAGAAATTGTCCACCTGATTAACCAACAAGGTGGTAAAGCCATCGGTATGTCAGGTAAAGATGGTGACTTGATACACGCCGAACAATTACTCGTAGAAGCTGGTGATCCAGAAGCTTCGGCCTCAGAGATTATAGACCTAGGCCATGTCGGCAGTGTTACAGGTATTAATCCTGCTGTGCTTAATACTTTTATTGCCAATGACATCATTCCAGTCATCGCCCCTATAGGTGTTGGTGAAGATGGTCAAACTTATAACATCAATGCAGACTCGGTTGCTTCCAGTATCGCCTCCGTAATGGCGAGCGAAAAACTTATCCTGCTGACTAACACTGCCGGAGTTATGCAAGACGATGAATTACTTACCGGTCTAACTCCAGAAAATATTCAGGCATTAATTAAATCTGGTGTGATCAATGGTGGCATGATTCCTAAGGTAAACTGTGCCATCAATGCTATACAATCGGGAGTGCATACCGCACATATTATCGATGGTCGTGTTGAACATGCCGTATTACTGGAATTATTTACCGACGAAGGTGTTGGCACGCTGATAGGTCGTTAGGATCTGATTATTTCCATTCAGTTCACCAGCTACAATTATTATCTGTTCTATCGATTCTCAATAACTTGTAAATCCATTATAATTCGACGATTCAAGTTGTTGTTGTATTTGATAATATTGTTCATGTGTAACTATCTGTAGGCTATGAACATCATATTAGTTCACGGTATCTTTGATAATAGTAGACTGCTTGCACCCATGTCCAAAGCTTTAGAAGCGCATGGCCATCTTTGCTATCGCCCAAGTTTAAAACCCTCCAGTGCACGTTTAGGTATCGCTGATCTTGCCTTAAAATTACGTGACTATATCGATACGACCCTGACGCATGATGATGACTTTGTATTGGTCGGATTTAGTATGGGCTGTTTAATTTCAAGATACTATTTACAAGAACTCGAGGGCCATCAACGCTGCCCAATCTTTCATGCCATCTCAGGGCCACATCATGGTTCATGGTGGGCATTATTATTTTTCTGGCAAGGCGCTAGAGAGATGAGACCACATAGTAAATTTCTACAAACCCTAGAAAAATCTCAACATCGATTGAGTCACATGGCCATTTATAGTTACAGAACACCCTATGACTTGATGATATTACCCTCAAAGAGTTCACACTGGGTGATGGCAGAAAACCATGTTTCCCATACGCTACTTCATCATTTGATGGTGAAGGATAAAATTATTACACACATGATCGTACAATCTATCGCTTAGTCACTTTTAACACACTCGTCAATGCCGGATTTTTAGTGACGATCAGCTCATACACCATAAGCTTCCCGGTAGGCAGTCAATTGAATCAGTTGTTTTGCTAGATCATCTCTACCTTGTGCAAAACTCAATAAATCCTGTAATCGCGCTATCGCCAATACTGGTACTTGATAGCTGTCTTCGATTTCTTGTATGGCACTTTTCCCCTGTGGGCCTTTTTCTTGTCGATCGAGTGCGACAATTACTGCGGCCAACTCAGCCTCCGAATCATTAATGATAGTCATACTCTCTCGTATAGCTGTTCCAGCAGTAATGACATCATCCACAATGACGATTTTCCCGTTCAATTCGGCGCCCACTAAAGACCCTGCTTCGCCATGAGTTTTAGCCTCTTTACGATTGAATGTGACGCCTACTGATCGTTGGTGCTGATTGTGTAAAGCAATAGAAACTGCGGTTGCCAGCGGTATACCTTTGTATGCCGGGCCAAATAAGCTATCGAACTCTACCCCAAAATCTATCAATGTCTGTGCGTAATATTCACCCAGCTTACTGAAGTCTTCACCCTGATTAAATTTTCCAGCATTAAAAAAATATGGGCTTAGTCGTCCTGACTTAAGGGTGAAATCACCAAATAATAAGGCTTCTCTTTGCAATGCAAATTCTACAAATTCGTTTGGTTCCATAATCGCTTTCGTCTGTTTGATAATGCCTGTAAGTTGTGTGCATGCTAAAGTAAGCACACATCTTTAACAATGAGTGTTTAACAATTTTTTAATATCATACTCAGCCTACAGCATTTACACCTAATTCTTAACACCATAAATATTATTAACTGGGTTCAATACTATCGTGTCAAAAGTAAAAATAATTTCCTTAAATGCCAATGGCATTCGTGCCGCCGCCAAGAAAGGCGTATTTGATTGGCTGGCTGAACAACGTGCTGATGTCGTATGTATACAAGAAACCAAGGCGCAGCTTGGCCAATTAATCGACAACCCTGTTTTCTTTCCTGAAGGTTATCATTGCACTTATGTTGATGCCATCAAGAAAGGTTACAGTGGTGTTGCGGTGTATTCCAAACATAAGCCGCAAAAAGTCATCACTCATCTCGGCATAGAAGAGTTTGATAACGAAGGCCGTTACTTAGAGGTACAATTTGAAAATATCGCAGTAGTGTCTTTATATGCACCTTCAGGGTCCTCTGGTGATGCACGTCAGCAGGCAAAGTTCCGCTTTATGGAAGTCTTCATGAAACATATGAAATCTCTCAAACGACGTAAACGAGAATATATAATTTGTGGTGACTGGAACATCGCTCACAAAGAAATCGATTTAAAAAACTGGAAGGGGAACAAGAAAAACTCAGGCTTCTTACCTGAGGAGCGTGCTTGGTTAGATCAACTATTCGAACAAGAGCATTATGTTGATGTCTTCCGTGAAGTTAATCAGGAATCAGACCAATATACTTGGTGGTCTAATCGTGGCCAAGCCTGGGCTAACAATGTCGGTTGGCGTATTGATTATCACATCGCCACATCTGGTATTGCTGGATGTGCAAAAACAGTCGATATTTATAAAGATCAGCGTTTTTCTGATCATGCACCACTGACCATTGATTACCAACTCAAGTTATAGTTACCCATAATTTCATCCCTTCACTGAGCGATAAGCACAAAAAGGCTATGATTAAATCATTATGAAACAACTGTTTGGTAAAAACGTACTCGCTTTATTCTTTTTGGGGATTTGTTCTGGTCTTCCATTGTTACTAGTATTTGGCACATTATCAGTCTGGCTACGTGAAGCGGATATTGAACGTTCCACTATCGGATTCCTCAGTTGGGCTGGTCTTTCTTATGCCTTTAAGTTTGTATGGGCGCCAGCAGTCGATCATCTCTCCTTACCCATACTCACACGTTTATTTGGCCGCCGTCGCAGTTGGATACTATTGTCCCAATCTTTCATTATTGCAGCTCTGCTATGGATGTCCTTATGGGATCCACAATTTAATCAGGTGAGTTTATTCGCCTTAGCTGCCGGCGCAGTCATGTTAGGTTTCGCGTCAGCTACTCAAGACATCGTGATTGACGCTTATCGCATTGATATTGCCGATAACGATCAGCAAACATTATTAGCTGGTGTAGCGATAGCGGGTTATCGAATTGGAATGTTGTTTGCGGGTGCGGGTGCGTTAGAACTCAGTGAACTGTTTAATCACAGTGAAGGTTATTCAGCCGCCTCATGGCAACTCGCTTATCAGTGCATGGCAATTTTTATGTTGATAGGCATTGTAACCACTCTAGTCATGCGTGAACCACACACACCTCAGGCACGTGTAGTCATACACAATAACCTAAAGCTATTCCTACACTTTATATTAGTCATTACTAGTTTTGTTATTTGCTTCTTTGCACTTGGTCTTGTTATCGACAACTTCTTGTCGCCACTCGCTAATGTCACTTATTCTTGGCTGGACTTCTTACTTGCTTGCTTGCGTATGCTTGTATCCGTTGCAACAGCCATATTGGTGGGTAATCGTCTGTGTTATTTCGGCTTTTTAGAGAGCCAGGAATTCCACGCGGTCTATGTCTCACCCTTCACCGATTTCTTTACTCGTTATGGTCAAATGGCCATATGGTTGTTATTAATCATTTGTTTTTATCGCACATCCGACATTGTCATGGGTGTAATGGCTAAGGTGTTTTACGTAGATATGGGTTATAGCAAAACTGAAATCAGTCGTATCAGTTTTATTTTTGGTACCTTGGTCAGTTTAGTGGGTGGCATTCTCGGTGGTATTTTTGCCTATCGCTACGGCATTATGAAGATTTTACTCTTAGGTGCCTTAACCGCTTCCACCTCTAACTTGTTGTTTATCTATCTTGCTAGTCTAAGTGAGCCTTCGACTACCGCTTTAACACTAGCGATTGTTGCTGACAATCTAGCCGGTGGTTTAGCCGGCGGTGTAGCAGTGGCTTTTTTATCATCATTAGTGAATAGACAGTTTAGCGCTACTCAATATGCAGCTTTCAGCGCCATCACTCTACTGTTCCCTAAATTATTAGCAGGGTATTCTGGAACATTTATCGATGCACTAGGTTACCAATACTTTTTCGCATTGACGGCCCTAATGGGTCTGCCTGTGATCTTGCTGATCATTTATATTTGGAGACCCTATAAAAATACTACAAATATGTCATAATAAGCCTCGCTCTAAGTCTACTGTGGTTTACTATGCTCAAGTTATTCATTTTCACAACTCTACTGGTGCTATCTTCACAGATTAACGCTAATTGGTTCTCTGATATCAGAAATGTTTTTTCATCTGATGACTCTGTGAGCTCAGATCCACAAAATGTACAAAGTGAACTTACCGATAACACTATTGCTAACGCACTAAAACAAGCACTATTGAATGGCACTTCTGATGTTATTAATCAGTTGAGTAATAGCGGTGGCTTCAATCAAGATGAGACTATTCGCATTCCATTTCCTGACAGCCTCAAAATCGTTCAAACCTCTCTTGATAAGATAGGCATGGGTGGTTCACTGAGTGAATTACAAAACAAACTCAATCAAGCCGCAGAGCTTGCAACAGTGAAAGCCAGACCTTTATTTGTAGATGCTATAAAAGCACTCAGCTGGTCAGATGTTCGAACACTCCTGAATGGGCCTGATGATGATGCTACTCGTTACTTTCAAGAAAGAATGTCGGACCCATTGAAAAGTGAAATGATGGCCGTAGTTGACGAAAGTCTTAGTAAAGTCGGCGCTGTTAAATCCTACAACAGTGTCATGAACAGTTACAATGCCTTGCCTTTCGTACCGCAAATTGATGCTGATTTATCTAATCACGTGACGAATAGAGGTATAGCAGGTATTTTTTATTATCTTGCTATTGAAGAGAAAAATATACGTAATAACCCAGCTAAACGCACGACTGAATTATTGAGAGAAGTGTTCAGCGACTAGGTTTTGTACTAGGGTTTTATATGAATAACGGTGTTGTCTTCAACCAAGTGCCAGACTTCCAACATGTCTTGATTCTCTAATGCTATACAACCTTCCGTCCAATCTTTTTTCCTGAAGGTTAATCTTATTCGCTCATCCCAATCACTGGGCTGACCATGAATCATGATTTCACCTCCGGGATTAATGCCTTTTGCTTTGGCTTCCTTCATTTGTTTTTCGTTAGGGTAATCCACATGTATGGAACGAAAAAAACGGCTATTAGGGTTACGCCAATCTAAACTATAAATACCCTCTGGTGTGCGAGAATCGCCTTCTTGAAATTTTTGTCCTATAGGTTCTTGCCCCAATGCAATGTTATATGATTTGATAATTTTACTGCCTGCATATAAGTCCAGCTTGCGATCTTGTTTTCGCACAACAACATAGTTAATCTTTTCTTGTACCTTCACGCGCTCATCCAACCTTGGCGTAAATAACTGCATAGCAATCGGATCAAGTTCTTCATGGTTTAACTTATCTACCGGTGTGGCGTTTACCCAGCTAAAATAACAACACCACACTAATATATGCACGCTCTTTATCAAAGACATCATGCTCAGTTCCAAATGAATCTTAACGATTAAGCCTGACTACGTTTACTCTTAATCCATTTGATGATGGGCGTCCATTGCTCACGGTCAACTGCCGTTGCTGCAGGGCCCATATCGTAGATGCCAAGTCCTCTATCTGCGGCTCTGACATAATTTTGACTATCGCGAAGCATAGTTAAATAAGGCACTTTTTGTTGACGCAAAAACTCCTCTAACTCTGATGAGATATTAGTAATTTCTCGTGCTCGATTGGCGACTAAGGCAATCTTGGCTTTTTTCTGTGCTACTGGTGCTGATTTTTTTATTTCAGCAATATATTTCTCAGCGGCTCGCATGTCTATCGGCGACGGTAAAACGGGAATTAATATAGTTTGTGCTTTTCTGATTAAGCGTGATAATTCTCCGCCTCGTATACCAGCGGGAACATCCATGATCACAATATCAGTATTACGTTTAGCTTTTTCAGGATTTTTCTTGAATGCCGCTATGCCTTGTATTGCTGGTTTACCAGCTGATCTCTCCGACAACCAATCCAAACTGCTACTCTGTTCATCGTAATCCATCAACACAACTTTTTGTTTTTGTGCCGCAAAATAACTAGCCAGATTGGTTGCTAGTGTTGTTTTGCCTGAACCGCCTTTAGCATTCGCTATCATGATATGACGCATACTCATCACCGCCTTATTAGATTTCGTTGACTTGATACAAGAGTGTGAACTAAGCGTGCCAGAGTGACAAGGCTCTGTTGCTCAGAATTCTGCGATTACTGGGGTATGATCTGATGGTCTCTCCCATGCTCTTGGGGTTTTATCAATAACACTTTGTTTGCACGTTGTAGTCAGTGCTTCTGTTGCTAGGATTAAATCGATGCGCATACCGTGATTGCGTCTAAAACCACCGCCACGATAATCCCACCAACTGAAGGCTTTTTCTTCTTGATCAAACAATCTAAAGGTATCCGTCAAGCCACAACCCAGCAATGTTTGGTAAGCTGCTCGCTCCTCATCACTGCATAATATCTTGCCTTTCCAGGCTTCTGGATCATGCACATCACGATCATCCGGTGTGATATTGAAATCCCCTAAAACAACTAATTTCTTGTGTTTTTTAATTTCTTGATTGATGAAAGCGGTGACTTTTTCTAACCAATGAAGCTTATATTCAAACTTCTCACTGCCCACCTCAGATCCATTCACCACATATAAATTAATCACTCGCACATCACCTATAGTGGCTGCCAATATGCGGCGCTGCGGATCATCAAGGTCTTTAACATCTGTGACGATATCTGTCGCTGTTTGTTTTGATAATATAGCGACACCGTTATAAGTTTTTTGTCCTGAGAAAACCACCTGATAGCCTGCGTTTTCTATGTCTTCCTGAGGGAAATCAGGGTCTTGTGTTTTAGTTTCTTGCAAACACAATATATCCACAGCACTGCTATCTAACCACTCTAATACTTGTGGCAAACGCACACGTAATGAATTTACATTCCAGCTCGATATTTTCACAATTAAACGTCTATATTGGTGGCAGAAAGTGCGTTTTTCTCAATGAACTCACGGCGTGGTTCAACTTGGTCACCCATTAAAGTTGAGAAGATATCATCTGCGGCAATCGCGTCCTGAATATTCACTTGTACCAATAGACGTGAGTCTGGGTCCATAGTGGTTTCCCATAATTGCTCCGGATTCATCTCACCCAGACCTTTGTAACGTTGTATGGTTTGACCGCGTTTAGCTTCGTCCATCAACCAACTAATCACCTCACTAAATTCTGTCACGTTCTTTTGTTTATCACCGCGTTTTATATACGAGCCACCTTCAAATAATCCCTGCAGGTTATTAGCCATTGCCTGTATGATTTTGAATTCAGCACTTTGGAAAAATTCCGCTGTGTAGATATCATCATCCCCTAAACCATGGATGAATTTCTCAACTGTGAAACGTGGATTTTCATTGTTCCAGTCAAGCTTATAGCTGAAGCGTGTCCCTGGATTTTGATCCTGATTTAAACTCTGCATTAACACCTCCGCCCAAGCTTGCATTTGCTCACTACTCGGTGAGTTATCACTGACTGGGAGAGGATCCTTTAACATTGCTTGTAACACTTCCAAAAAGTGGCTTTTTTCCAAGCGTTGCATGATGGCCATCGTGGCCATGTATTTTTTTGCTAATGTTTCCAGTGCGGTAGATTTAATTTCTGGCGTCTGATCATTTATATATAGTTCAGCATTATTAACAGCCATATGTAGCAAATAAGCGTTTAACTCAGATTCGTCTTTAACGTATGTTTCTTGTTTGCCTTTCTTGACTTTGAACAAAGGTGGTTGACCAATGTAAATATAACCGTTCTCAATTAATTCTGGCATTTGTCGATAAAAGAAGGTTAGCAACAAGGTTCGAATGTGTGAGCCATCCACGTCCGCATCCGTCATGATAATAATGCGGTGGTAACGCAGTTTCTCTATGTTGAACTCATCCTTACCGATACCGCAACCCAAAGCTGTAATCAACGTGGCAACTTCTTGTGAGGAAAGCATTTTATCGAAGCGGGCTTTTTCTACATTCAGGATTTTTCCTTTCAACGGTAAAATCGCTTGAGCATGACGATCACGCCCCTGTTTTGCTGAGCCTCCCGCAGAATCACCCTCCACTAAGAATAATTCCGAGTTGGCAGGGTCTTTCTCTTGGCAATCAGCTAACTTACCAGGTAAACCGGCAATATCGAGCGCACCTTTACGACGAGTCATTTCACGCGCTTTGCGTGCCGCTTCACGCGCGCGTGCACTATCGACAATCTTACCGACTATAGCCTTAGATTCTGTGGGGTTTTCAATGAGGAATTCTTGCACCAGTTCACCCACCAAACTCTCAACTATCGGCTTAACTTCAGAAGAGACTAATTTATCTTTGGTCTGGGATGAAAACTTTGGATCAGGTACTTTTACTGAGAGCACTGCGGTTAAACCCTCTCGCGTGTCATCACCAGTAAGCACAGTTTTTTGCTTCTTGTTATAGCCTTCTTTTTCCATGAACTGATTAATACTGCGCGTCAACGCACCACGGAAGCCCGCTAAATGCGTTCCACCATCACGTTGAGGGATATTGTTGGTAAAACAAAAAATGCTCTCTTGATAAGAGTCATTCCACTGCAACGCAGCTTCCACCTCAACATCATCGCGACTTTTCTTCACGTATACCACGGTTGGATGGATAGCGGTTTTTTTAAGATTAAGATGACTTACAAATGCCCCTATACCGCCTTCATAATGAAAATGATCTTTTTTGCCGCTGCGATGATCCACTAACTCGATGCTGACACCCGAGTTAAGAAATGATAACTCACGCAAGCGTTTTGCCAATATTTCGTAATGAAACTCAGTTTGTGTGAAGATTTCACTGCTAGGTTTGAATTTCACCTGAGTACCGGTTTTATCGGTTTTACCTGTCGTTGCCAGCGGCGCTTGTGGCTCACCTAATTGATATTCTTGTTGATATGTATTGCCAGCACGATAAATCGTCAAAGATAACGTCTCAGACAGCGCGTTCACCACTGAAATACCTACACCGTGCAAGCCACCTGACACTTTATAAGAATTATCATCGAATTTACCCCCCGCATGCAGAACGGTCATAATCACCTCAGCGGCGGAACGATTTTCTTCTGGATGTATATCGGTAGGAATTCCACGACCATCATCAATCACCGTTATCGAGTTATCTACCTCGATGGCGACTTGAATTCTATTACAATGACCGGCTAACGCTTCGTCGATTGAGTTATCCACCACCTCAAACACCATATGGTGCAAGCCGGTGCCATCGTCCGTATCACCTATATACATCCCCGGCCGTTTGCGAACTGCATCTAAGCCTTTTAATACTTGGATACTGGAAGAATCGTAACTCATTTGATGACCTCTAAATTAAAGCAAAATTATACCATTTCTATAGCCTGACCGTGTTCCACGTGGAACCATTTTGCTTGATTATTTATAAATTTATTAATAGGTGCTGGTGCCACAGAAGTAATCAGTGCTTGCGCATTTAATGAGGAAATCACCTGCAGCGCAGCTTCACATCTAACATCATCCAATTCTGCGGCTAATTCATCAATCAAATAAATAGGCGTCTTATCAATACTTTCAACTAATAAGCTCGCCTGCGCTAACTTCATCGCCAGAGCCAGTACCTTCTGTTGTCCACGAGAGCTGCTTTTAGCGAACTTCTTCCCCTGCCAATGCAGTTTAAGATCACAGCGATGTGGACCAATAGTGGTGGTGTTATTGCGTTCCAACAGTTCCGCATCTAATGCTTTTTGAAAAGATTGCGTTCTATCCCAACCCGCGTCAAAGTCACACTCGATCAATTCTTCAAAACCAAAATAATCAGTTAAATCAATAATATAAGGCGTTATAGCTTCAGTATACTGGTGGAAAATCTTAACAATCCACTGCGCTGTTTCTGCCATCACCGGATGCCAGTTAGCCGCTTCTTTATAATTATTCTGCTTGAGACATTCGTTCCTCTGTTTTAAAGCACGATGATATTTTTGCCATGCCGGATAGAAGGAAGGTTCCACGTGGAACGCTCCCCATGCAAGAAACTTACGCCGTACCTCTGGAATGCCTGTAATCAATAAATAGGATTCTGGGTGAATATCAATAATCGGAAGTTCCGCCGCCAGCTGCGACCACTTATCAATTTTTTCTTGATTGAGCTTTATCAGAGTTTGCCCAGAAGCATATTGAATTCCGGCATGGAAAGCTTCTTCGTCCTGATTCATCACATGCGCATGAACGAGGATTTCTTTTTGTTCAAAACGAATAATTGGAGACATGCTGGAGGACCGAAAACTCTTACCTCGACTTAATACATCGAGCGCCTCAAGAATGCTGGTTTTACCTGCCCCATTTGGGCCTGTAAATATGTTTAAGCCTGACTCTAACTCAAGCTCAAATTCAGCAAAGGAACGGATGTTTTGTGCACCAATCTTCTTTACCCACATATTATTAAGACGCTAAATTCAGAGGATTAGTGATGGTGAAAACTGAGTGCGGGTTTGAGTGTCTAGAGTCTCATCGGCATCACAACATATTTACGCTGTTGTGATTCAGGTGAAACGATAAGTAGACTGCTATCGGTATTTTGGATATAGAAATGCACTTGATCTGCTTTAATGGTGTTAAGCACATCCACTAAATAGCTCACATTAAAGCCGATCTCAATATCAGGGCCGGTGTAATCCATATCTACTTCTTCTTGGGCCTCTTCTTGTTCTGGATTGTGTGCTTGGATGCTCAACAAACCGTTAGAGAAAGCTAAACGTACACCACGGTATTTTTCATTACTTAATATCGAAGCTCGCATCAATGAGGACTTAAGCGTTTCACGATCAACGACTGCAATATGCTCGTGTCCCACTGGGATAACCCTTTGATATTCAGGGAATTTTCCATCAATTAATTTGGTGACAAAACCGATTTCGCCGATTTTAGCTTGTAAATGGTTCTGACTGAATAACAATTCTACTGTACCGTCCGTACTCCCAAGTATGCGCATAAACTCAGTCACAGCCTTTTTAGGTACGATTATTTGACGATCCACGCCTGGCACATCTAATGATGTTTCTGCAAGAGCTAAACGATGACCATCAGTGGCGACTGTTCTTAGTTTTTCGCCTTGTGATTCCATCATCAATCCATTTAAGTAATAACGAACGTCTTGCTGAGCCATTGCAAATGAGCTGTCTTCTATCAGTGATTGTAAAACTTCTTTTTCCAGAGTAATGCTGGCATCCACATCCACAGAGTCGACCAATGGAAATTCTTTAGCATTAAGCGTTAAAAGAGAAAAGCGACTTTTCGCCGATTTTACCGTCACTTTATCGTCTTTTAGTGAAAAATCGATGGTACTTCTTTCAGGAAGCGATTTGCAAATATCCAATAATTTGCGTCCTGGGATAGTAATAGCGTCACCTTCTGGTGAGATATCGACTTTAGCAGAGACTTCCAATTCCAAATCTGTTGCAGTAATAACTAGTTGACCATCTACATTTCTAAATAAAAAGTTAGAAAGTATTGGCATAGTTTGTCTGCGTTCGACGGCACCTACGATCTGTTGCATAGGCTTGAGTAAACGTTCTCTTTCAATACTGAATTTCATATATTAATAAGATCTTTTTTTTATATTTAAAGATTATTGTTATTACTGCACGTTTTTTCTGTGGATAAACACTATTAAACAAATAAAATCATTTAGTTACATTTGTCACAAGGTGTGGAAAACACGCTTAGTATTAGTTCCATCTGTGCATATTTTCTCACAAACAACGGTAAAAAAAAGTTATTCAGAGCCTATCTGCACTTTATCCACAGTTTTATTCTTTTCATGTTTAAACATAAGCTTAACGTTAGCTACTCAGTATACGCAATAGACTCACATAATCGTCATTAATTTTAGTGTCACTGGCGCGCAATTCTTTAGTTTTTCGACAAGCATGCAATACAGTAGTGTGGTCACGTCCACCAAAGGCATCGCCTATTTCAGGCAAGCTATGATTAGTCAGTTCTTTGGACAGAGACATAGCCAATTGGCGAGGCCGTGTAATAGAACGGCTACGTCGAGCAGATAACAAATCTGCTACACGGATTTTAAAATACTCAGCTACAGTCCTCTGGATATTTTCTATGGTGACTAATTTATCTTGCAGGGTGATTAAGTCATGCAAGGCTTCTTTAGCAAAATCAAGCGTAATGGATTTACCAGTAAACTGGGAATTCGCAACTACCCTACGTAATGCACCTTCTAACTCTCGTATATTTGAGCGTATACGTTTAGCAATGAAAAATGCTACATCAGTGGGTAAATCTGCATTCACTGCCTCCGCCTTACTTTGCATAATCGCTACGCGTGTTTCTAATTCTGGTGGTTCAATGGCCTGTGTTAGCCCCCAACCAAAGCGTGATTTTAAGCGCTCTTCTAGTCCATCCAATTCTTTAGGATAACGATCACAGGTCATAATAATTTGCTGCTGGCGTTCTAATAAAGCATTAAAAGTATGGAAAAACTCTTCTTGAGAACGCTCTTTGCCAGCAAAGAATTGAATATCATCGATCAATAAAGCATCCATGGAACGATAATGACGCTTAAATTCATCGATAGCATTGTGCTGTAGAGCCTTAACCATGTCTTGAACAAAACGCTCAGAATGTAAGTAGACCACTTTAGCGTGTGGGTTCGCCTGCAAAATTTGATTGCCAATAGCATGCATCAAGTGTGTTTTGCCTAATCCAACACCACCATAAATGAGTAGCGGGTTATAGGCATTACCAGGATTATTAGACACTTGTACGGCGGCAGCTTTGGCCAACTGATTAGATTTACCTTCCACAAAGCTATCAAAAGTAAAATCCTGATTAAGATTGTGTTGTGGTTGAGCATCGGCTTGCTTTTTAGCAACCGGCTGTAAAGCTGGTGCAGCAGGGGCATTGGGTAAGCGACTCCCGATCTGGAGTAATACACGGCTAGTATTACTTTCAACCCCAAACGCTGTGACTAATTGATTGATGCGCTCTAAATAGTGATCTTTCACCCAATCCAACACAAAGCGATTAGGTGCATACAAATAGAGTGTTTGATCTTTCTCTTGCGCTTGCAGAGGACGAATCCAAGTGTTCAATAACTGATCAGACAATTCTGACTCTAATTGAGTGATACATAGATTCCAGAGGGTACTTGTCATGTATTTTGCTGTGCTGGTGAGGTTAAATGTGAATAAAAAGTCAGAAACTATCTGATATCAAGGTATCATCGCATAAAATCTGATGATAATCGTTGACAAAATATCATCAGGCAATTAATGTTTCGCCCCCTTGAGTAGATAAACGCAAGCACATAAACTTGCGCGACATACTTAAAGTTAATTAAAACGTATTAAGCGTAGGTATTAAGACATATTCTGACACAATGTCTCTATACAACAAGCAAGATGAGTCTCTATAGAACATACAACTCATATGCGCACCACGTATACATAAGAGTTTAGAATACAACGACCGTAGGTAATAGAAGTGAAAAGGACATATCAACCAAGTAATTTGCGTAGAAAACGCACTCATGGTTTCAGAGCTCGTATGAAGACTCGCGGAGGCCGTGCCGTAATCCGTGCGCGTAGAGCACGTGGTCGCGCAGTACTTTGTCCTTAACGGTTGATACCCACTCACATTCGGACAAGCTAGCGATCCCCGCCGTCATACACGGCAAGTTCGCTCGACAAGATCGTCTCCTCACAGCAGTAGACTTTAAATACGTATTTGATAAAGCCGTGAAAACGGCTGATTCCGCCTTTACTATCCTCGCTCGACAGAACACCACCTTAAGACCACGTCTGGGTGTCATCGTGAGTAAGAAGAATGTTGCTCACGCCTCGGCAAGAAATCGTTTAAAAAGAATCGTGCGAGAGAGCTTTCGTCATAATAAAGACATGTTACCGGCTTACGATATTGTAGTGATCTGTCGAAGTAAGGCGGCACATACCTTGAATAATAAATTATTTGAGAAGCTTCAAAAACATTGGAAGTTCTTACATAATCATGCTCAGTAAATGTGTCATCGCGATGTTGCGTTTTTATCGGCGCTTTATCAGCCCTATGACAGCACCATCGTGTCGCTTCATACCAACTTGTTCTGAATATGGAATTGAGGCGGTAAAAAAGCACGGGGCCATTAAAGGGGGATACCTTATAATACGACGTTTATTAAGATGTCATCCCTTGCATGCAGGAGGTCACGATCCTGTGCCAGAAAAATTTAACTTAAAAAAAGCCAAGTAGACTATCCCATGGAAAACCAACGCTTCTTCTTGTACGCATCTCTTATTGTCGTCTTATATCTACTGTGGAGTTCTTGGCAACAACAAAAAGTATTGCCGCCAATTAACGTGGCCGCACCAACAGTACAGCAAGACTATCGAACCACAGCGGAACCGCTGGTGACGGAACAAGATATCCCCAGTGCGATAGGTGCCAACGACTTGCAACCTGAACAAGCCAAAGAAGCTATCGTGGTGAACACTCAGAAAAATGAATACATTACTGTGCAAACGGATGTATTTAATGTCGCCATTAATACTCGTGGTGGTGATATTCATCGTGTGGAGCTGAGTGATTATTTGCAAGAGTTAGATAATCCTGATCAGCCATTTGTATTATTAGATGACATTAATAAAACCTATATTGCGCAATCCGGTCTAGTGCATGACCCTATGGGCAATCAAGATGTGGGTGGTCGCGCACCTAATCACTATCAGATTTACTCAGCACGCCAGACTAAATATGAACTGGGTGATGGTGAAGATGAGTTAATCGTGCCTCTGACATGGCAGAACGATCAAGGCATAAAAGTCACTAAACGACTCATATTCAAACGCGGCGAATACCTAATTAATGTCGACTACGAACTGTCGAATCAAAGTGATGCGGATTGGCTAGGCCGTCAATATCGTCAATTACGTCATAGTTATGTCGATACCGAACGTAGCCTATTAAGATTACCCACCTATACCGGCGCAGCTTACTACGATGGTAAATATGAAAAACTATCATTTGGCGATATGGCTGATGAGCCATTACAGGCTCAAATTACGGGCGGTTGGACGGCCATGCTGGAACACTATTTCTTCTCGGCATGGTTAGCAGAAGTATTTGAAAAGAATGACTACTATTCGAACATCGTGCAAAAAGCGGTGGGTAATGATTACATTATCGGAATGCGTTCAGAGCCTACACGTATCGAACGTGGCGAAACTTACACCTTTCAAAACAGATTATATGTCGGCCCGAAATTACAAAAATACATAGAGCAGATTCAACCAGGATTAGAACTGACTACGGACTATGGAATGTTCACACCGCTGTGTAAGCCATTATTCTGGATACTCGATTTCATTAACAAAGGCGTGCATAACTGGGGACTGGCCATTATTTTAGTCACCCTATTAATCAAGCTAGTGTTTTATCGTTTGTCCGCAGCCAGTTACAAATCTATGGCACGCATGCGCAAAGTACAGCCAAAGATGATGTCGTTGCGGGAACGTTATGCCGATGACAAAGCGAAGCTTAACCAAGCTATGTGGGATCTATATAAGAAAGAAAAAATTAATCCACTAGGTGGCTGTTTACCGATCTTGATTCAGATGCCGGTGTTTCTCTCGCTTTATTGGGTATTAATCGAAAGTGTAGAAATGCGTCATGCGCCATTCATGTTGTGGATACATGACCTATCATCAAAAGATCCACTGTATATTTTGCCACTATTGATGGGCATCTCTATGTGGGCGCAATTTAAGCTCAACCCCAAGCCTACTGATCCAATGCAAGAAAAAGTCTTTATGCTAATGCCCGTATTTATGATGGCCTTCATGGCCTTCTTCCCCGCCGGCCTAGTATTGTATTGGTTTGTGAACAACCTGCTGTCGATTGCTCAGCAATACTACATCACCAAACGTTATGCATAAGCCAACGTATTGAGCGACCAAGACACCATCTGCGCACTGGCAACGCCTGCAGGACAATCGGGCGTTGCAGTGATCAGAATTTCCGGGCCATCGGCACTGGAGATGTGCCAACAACTCACACACAAAAAACTACAGGCGCGATACGCACACTTAAGCCGTTACTTTGATCAAGATGACGCTGTCATTGATCAAGGACTGGTGATCTATTTTCCCAAGCCAAATTCATTTACAGGTGAAGAAGTCGTGGAGATTCATCCCCACGGCAATCCTTATATCTGTCAACAACTCCTCACGCGACTGACACAACTCGGCGCGCGTTTAGCGATAGCCGGTGAATTCAGTGAACGCGCATTTTTAAATGGCAAACTCGATTTAGCCCAACTGGAAGCGATCGCCGATCTCATTGCTAGCGGATCTGAGCAGGCGGCTCAGTCCGCGGTATTATCTATGCAGGGTAAATTTTCAGAGCAAGTTAACGACATACTCCAACAACTGATATTAATCCGTACCCATATTGAAGCCTCATTGGATTTTGCTGACGAAGACATCGAATTAGAAACACGCGAAAAAATCGCACAGTTGATCATTCAACTGCAAGGTCAATTAAGCAACATGACTGAAGTGGCAAAACAAGGCGCAAAACTACAACAAGGTGCCACCCTAGTATTAACCGGTAAACCTAACGTAGGAAAATCCTCCCTATTCAACGCACTGTGTACACAAAACCGAGCCATCGTCACCGACATCCCTGGCACCACACGTGATGTGGTCGGCATGGATATTAATATTCAGGGAGTGTCTTTAAGGTTATTGGATACTGCAGGTATACGTGAACAGGCAGATGCAGTTGAAAAAGAAGGCATCGCTCGTGCGCAACAAGCCATGCAAAGTGCTGACTGCATCATTCATGTGTATGACCATGAACTCGATCATAAACGAGTGAATGAACTAGCAAATATTCACGATGAAAATACCGCTAGCAGGGTTGATCAGCGCTCCATCGTAGTTATCAACAAAGCGGATTTACTCGATAAAGAAAACCACAATGAACACAGCCCTAATGAACAAAGCCCTGTTGCAGATGATTCATTATATATATCAGTGAAAACAGGGGCTGGTCTGGATCAACTTAAACAACAAATTATCAAGGTACTCGGACTCCAGAGTATCGATCAACAACCGCCCTTCTCAGCGCGACTGCGTCATATCGAAGCCCTCACACGCGCTGCCGCTGCGATTGATATTGCTCTGCAACATATCAACAGTGACACCCCGCTGGAACTGAGTGCCGAAGAATGCCGCACGGCACAACAGTGCCTAGCCGAAATCACCGGCGAATTCACCCCCGACGATCTACTCGATTATGTATTCAGAGAATTTTGTATCGGGAAATAATCTGTCCACACACTAGAGCCGGAAAAGATTTCTAAGTCCTAAGCCAATTAGAAAAATAAATACAAAGCCGAACAGGCCATTAAAAGTAATTAAACTATAATAGGTGAGCTGTTGAACAGATGACCATGATTCTGCACTGGGGAATAATTGTTGAAATAAATATTCGGATTGACGCCAGAGACCCCCAAAGGGTAAGCAGTTGGATAGTGAGTAGAAGAAAGCTAGCAAATAGTTTGTAGTGGAGGAGATATGCTGATAGCCGAGGGTGAATAAGCACATGAATACAAATAGCCAAGCAGAAGGTCTAACAATGCTTCGACCAAAATTACCGAGTATTAAATATAAATCTATCATTATTGAATTAGTAAGATTGCTTTCATTATCACGCTTGGCCATGAGTTCCATAGCAAAGAAAGTTTGTTCTTGACTGTGATTTTTCGTTTCATGAGCAAAATACTTTAATCTTCTATATGAATGCTCAGAGCTTCGAACATGATATTCATATCTTATATCATTTACAAAACTACCAATTGTTCTAAAAGATGATCTCATACTACCTCAGTATTTAACATGTATTCCGTCAACAACATGAGATGGTATTTGAGCGGCTAATAAATTAGGTGCTTCATCAAATTTAGTATCTTCAAATTCGAAGGGACCGTTCGAAACTACAGTCTCAAAGAGAGCAGCGTGGTGAAAATGTAAATTGCCAAAGAAAGCTTGTGTATGAAATTTTGCAGCAAAAAAGTCAGCTAGTTTTCCAAAAGTGCAGTTCTTAAAAATAGTTAAATGCGTAAATTCTGTTTTTATAAATTTAGCATTTTGACGAAATTCAACACCATGGAATTGTATAAGACCATCACCACTCATAACAATTTTTTCACTAGAGAAAAAATTAGCGCATGAAAAATCAACTTCTATGGAATAATTAACATTATTGAAATAAGTTTGAGAATTAAATTTTGTCTTCACAAAACATACAAATGGAATAGCTGATGACACACTGTTTTCATTTTTTTCATTGAAACGAGTAGTAGCCGTGAATGAAGTGCCGTATATTGATATAGAGGCGGTTGCGTTCCAGAGTATTTGTCTGGAGTGATTTTTGATAGCTTAATTAATTTTAATATGTCTTTTCGTGCGTGTGAAAATTCACCCAGTTTTGTGTGTGTGATGACACGATGAAGATAAGCCATGCTATTTTCAGGATCAAAGCCTATGGCTTTATTCAAATCTTTAATGGCGGCGGGATACTTTTTAAGTGAATGTTGAGCTGATCCTCGATTAGCATAGGCAAATGCATTTTTAGAATCTGAACGTATAGCAAGATCATAATCTTTTATAGCAAGTGAGGTACCCCCCAGCAGCTGTTTAATTATGCCGCGATAGGTCAGTGCAGGTGAATAGTGTGGGTGAGTTTGGATAGATTTGTCTAAGTACTGCTGGGCTTGTTGCAACTGTTGATGTGTCAATGCCTGCATAGCCTCAGTGAAATAGTGTTTTGCTTTTTGCGTATCTGTCATGATGCTACGGTACACCTGTGCTCAAAGTGGCTTTTACTATAAATACACACTTAGCTTTTATCTGTGAGCCGTGGCAGCTATTTATGGGTCATAAGTCACAGTGAGTGGTGAGATGCGGCGCGCTTTGCGCTATTATTCACGCCTGAAGCAAGCGTTTTGAATTAACAGAGATAAAGCCCAACTATGCAAAATGATTTTGATGTAATTATTGTCGGTGGAGGACACGCAGGAACCGAGGCCGCCTTGGCGTCTGCGCGCAAGGGTGCGCGTACCCTGCTACTGACACAAAACATCGAGACCATCGGCCAGATGAGTTGTAATCCTGCCATTGGTGGTATTGGTAAAAGTCATTTGGTACGAGAGATAGATGCCATGGGTGGCGTGATGGCGCAGGCGGCAGATTTAGCCGGCATCCAATTTAGAATTCTTAATCGACGCAAGGGGCCGGCAGTGCGTGCGACACGTGCACAAACGGATCGGGCCTTATATCGACAAGCCATTCGCCACACGGTGGAGAATCAGGACAACTTAGTCATCTTCCAACAAGAAGTCGATGACTTGTTGATGGAAGGTGATCGTGTTGCCGGTGTGGTGACGCGTATGGGCTTGCATTTTAAAGCGCGCGCGGTGGTGTTAACCGTGGGCACTTTTCTAGGTGGACAGATTCATGTGGGGCCGCAAACTTACACGGCTGGTCGAGCCGGTGATGCTGCTTCGATTCGTTTGGCGGATCGTTTGCGTGAATTAGATCTCCAAGTCGATCGATTGAAGACGGGCACACCTCCTCGTATTGATGGTAAGACCATAGATTATTCTAAGATGGAAGCGCAACCGGGTGATCAACCATTGCCTGTGCTGTCCTTTATGGGTCATGCCGATCAACATCCACAGCAAGTCGATTGTCATATTACCTATACCAACGAACGCACCCATGAGGTGATTCGCAATTCATTGCATGAGTCGCCAATGTATAGCGGCGCCATTCAAGGCGTGGGGCCGCGGTACTGTCCATCCATAGAAGATAAGGTCACGCGCTTTGCCGATCGTGATCGCCATCAAGTGTTTATCGAGCCAGAAGGTTTGGGCACCCATGAAGTGTATCCAAATGGAATTTCAACTAGCCTGCCCTATGAGACTCAGTTGAATATGGTGCATAGCATTGCCGGCTTAGAGAATTGTCATATTACGCGTCCGGGTTATGCGATTGAGTATGATTATTTTAATCCGATGGGTTTGAATAATAGTCTGGAAACGAAAGCGATCGGCGGTTTATTTTTTGCCGGACAAATAAACGGAACCACAGGATATGAAGAAGCGGCGGCACAAGGATTGATTGCGGGTTTGAATGCGGCTTATGCGGCAGAAGGTGTCGCACCGATCAGTTTGCAACGTGATCAAGCGTATATCGGAGTGATGATAGATGACTTAGTCACGCGTGGTACCAACGAACCTTATCGGATGTTTACCAGCCGTGCTGAATACCGACTGGTGTTGCGAGAGGATAATGCCGATTTACGTTTGACACCGTTGGCACAGGAAATGGGCATTATTCGTCCTGAGCGTTGGCAGCGTTTTTGTTGGAAGAAAAAGACTTTAGAAAAAGAGCAGGCACGTTGTGATACCACCTTTGTGCAAACCAGCCATGTGACGGCTGAGCAAGGTCAGCGTTTGTTTGGCAATGCCTTGGAGCGTGAATACAGCATGACTAGTCTGATGCGCCGCCCAGAAACAAACTATCAATCATTTGCAGAATTGGAACGCTTTGGACCTTATGTGGAAGATCAAGAAGTAATTGAGCAACTCAATATCCAAGCCAAGTATGCGGGTTATATGCAAAGACAAAGCGATGAAATTGCCAAAGCTAAACGCCTTCAAGATACGATCATTCCAGACAGCTTTGATTACGCATCCGTGAAAGGACTCTCCAATGAAGTGCTGCAAAAATTAACTGCAGTACGCCCCACCACCGTCAGCCAGGCATCGCGTATTTCTGGTATGACACCGGCAGCAGTGTCGTTATTGTTGGTTCATCTAAAAGGTCATAGCGCACCGACACGCAAGCAGGCCTAGATTAGATGGTCACCCATGCTGCCCTGATTGAGGGTGTAGAACAATTAGGATTGTCTTTAAGCCGTGCTCAGCTTGAGCAGTGTCAGGCCTATATGAATTTAATTCAGAAATGGAATAAGGCCTATAACTTAGTGGGCACCTCAGACACACAAACGTTGATTGAAAAGCATTTGTTGGACAGCTTAGCTATCAGTCCTTTCATTCAGCAAACACCAGTACTTGATGTGGGCAGTGGGGCTGGCTTACCGGGTATTCTGCTGGCGATTGCTCATCCTGAGATAGAATTCACTTTGTGTGATTCGAATGGTAAAAAAGCTCGCTTCATGCGCCAGTCTGTCATTGAGCTGGGATTGAAGAATGTGACGGTAGAGCATGGGCGGATTCAATCGTATCATGCTGAACAAGCGCCCATGATAGTCATGTCGCGTGCCTTCGCGCCTTTGCAAGAAGCGTTAGAAATACTCGCTGATGTATGTCACCCCAGCGGCCAAGTCATGATAATGTTAGGGCTGAAACCGAGTACACTGCCAACAGCAGACACTATAAAAACAATAATTAACCATGAGATCGCAGTTCCGGGGCTAGAATCACAGCGACACTTACTGGTGGCGAAACAACAATGACAAAAATAATCGCAGTCACAAATCAAAAAGGCGGGGTGGGTAAAACTACGACTTCAGTCAATCTTGCCGCGGCATTAGCCGCTATGAAAAAGCGTGTGTTATTAGTCGACTTGGATCCTCAGGGTAATGCCACTATGGCGTCTGGTGTGGATAAACGCACGGTCGAGAATTCTGTTGTAGATGTGTTGTTGGAACAAAAAACGATTCAAGATTGCATTGTGGTGGGGGAAGATGTGGCTTATGCCGTGTTGCCCGCCAATGATCAGTTGACCAGTGCCGAGGTTGGTCTGTTAAGTATGGAGCAGCGCGAGTTTAGATTGCGTGATGCTCTGGCGCAGGTCAGTCACGATTATGATTATATTTTTGTTGATAGCCCGCCCTCTTTGAATATGCTGACCGTGAACGCATTGGTAGCCGCGGTCAGTGTGATTATTCCCACTCAGTGTGAATATTATGCGCTAGAGGGATTGTCAGCATTGTTGGGCACGATTGAGCGCATCCGCCAATCGGCCAATCCAGGATTAAAAATTGAAGGGGTATTACGAACCATGTTCGACCCTCGCAATAACCTCGCAAACGATGTATCTTCACAACTCACGGCCCATTTTGGTGACAGTGTGTATCACACGATTATTCCTAGAAATGTCACTCTGGCCGAAGCCCCCAGTCATGGTTTGCCGGTCATCGTTTATGATCAAAGCTCTCGAGGCGCACGTGCATATCTGGCCTTAGCGGGTGAAATGTTGCGACGAGAAGAAGCAGCACAATCAAATATACAATAATTATGGCAACTTCAAAAAAACGAAAAGGATTGGGTAATTTAGGCGTTGATATTTTGTTATCAACACCAGTGGATACCACCACGCCCCCTGAAAAGCCTGCTTCTGGCAGTGGTTTAGATTATTTAGCCATCGATTTGATCGATCGCAGCCCCTATCAGCCTAGACAACATTTTTCTGAGGAAGCGCTAGATGAATTAGCAGAATCGATCCGCAGCCAGGGTTTGATACAGCCAATTGTCGTCAGAAAAGCACAAAACCGGTATGAATTAATTGCCGGCGAAAGACGCTGGCGTGCCGCACAACGGGCACAGTTACAAGAAATACCCGCGGTCATTAAGGAGGTAGATGATCAAGCCGCCGCCGCCATGGCGTTGGTGGAAAATCTGCAACGAGAAAATCTTAATCCTATTGAAGAAGCCTATGCCATGGCTAATTTGGTAGAACAGTTTCAGTGGACCCATCAAGAGGTTGCAGATGCGATCGGAAAAGCGCGTGCCACGGTGAGTAATTTGCTGCGCTTAATAGAATGTCCGGCCGAAGTACGTAACTTGATCAAACAAGGTCAGCTCAGCATGGGACATGCACGTGCATTGTTGGCCCTGCCAGACAAACAACAGGCAAAAATTGCTGATATTGTGGTGTTGAAACAGCTATCGGTGCGACAAACCGAGCAGTTAGTAAAGAAAACCTTGCAGGAAAACGCTGGACAAGCACAGGGTAAAGCACACAATAAAGCCAAGGATACGAATATTCAGGCGTTGGAGAATAATCTTGCCGATTTACTCGGTGCAGCCGTGAATATTAAGCATGCCGACAATAATAAAGGCAAGATTGAGATTCAATACAATGATTTAGATGAGTTAGATGGGATCTTGCGCCAGTTTAAACTCAAGCTTTAGAGCAAATATTAAACACATTTAATCTGCATTTTAATCACAATGGTTATTGAGATTTGATCAGTGAATGCTTATACTCCGCCTCGCAAACAAGAATCACTCAGGTTGCAGGCACAGATGCTAGCGCCCAAAGTGGTCAAAAAAATTCAACTTTCATCGACAGTTGCTAAAACAGGTAGCGTTACTTGGCACTTAAAAATACGCTGATTAAACGTGTGTTATTAGCGCAAGCCGTAACAACTTGCATACTAGCACTAGTGTTTTTGAGCCAAGGCGCCATAGACGCGCTTTCAGTTTTGTTGGGTGGTTTGATTTGTCTGATGCCAAATTTATACATGGCGCGCAAGCTGACCGCACAGCGCACTGCAGATTCAAGCAAGTTGATGAGTACATTTTACGCGGCAGAGTTTGGCAAGATTTTCATAACGATGGCGCTATTTGCAGTGGTTTTTATCACACAACATTGGGTTCAACCTTTAGCACTACTGGTTGGATTTGGTTTGGCACAAGTCGCACAGTGGGTCGCCCCACTCCTTGAGTCAAATAAGAGCAATAAATAGGGAATATTAGACACATGGCGAGCGAAGAGCTAACGGCTTCTGGCTATATTAAGCATCACCTAACTAACCTGACTTATGGGCAACACCCAGATGGTCACTGGGGTTTTGCACACAGTTCTCAAGAAGCAGCAGACATGGGATTCATGGCGATACACGTCGATACCATGATGTGGTCTTTCATTATTGGATTCTTATTCATATTCTTTTTCGCTAAAGCAGGTAAGTCTGCTACAGCAGGTGTTCCTAGCGGACTCCAAAATTTTGTAGAAATGGTGGTCGAGTTTATCGACGACAACGTTAAGGGTACCTTTAACGGTAAAAACCCAGTAGTTGCACCGCTCGCATTGACCGTATTCGTATGGGTGCTGGGCATGAACTTAATGGACTTAGTGCCTGTTGATTGGTTGCCAGTCTTAGCCCAAGTCGTCACGGGTGATCCGCATGTCTATATGAAGGTGGTTCCAACCACTGATCCAAACGCAACTATGGGTATGTCATTAACAATTTTTGTGATGACGCTCTATTACAGCTTAAAAGTGAAGGGCCCGGGTGGTTTTGCAGCAGAATTAACTATGCAGCCATTCAGCGCTAAATTCCCTATGAACATTATATTAATGCCGATCAACCTGTTTTTAGAGGGTGTGGCATTATTCGCGAAACCGGTTTCTTTAGGTCTACGACTTTTCGGTAACCTTTACGCGGGCGAAATGATCTTTATTCTTATTGCACTTATGTACGGCGGTGGTTTAGCTATAGGTGCGTTGGGAGGTGTATTGCAACTAGCTTGGGCTATATTCCATATCCTAGTAGTTGTACTACAAGCGTTCATATTTATGGTGTTGTCAGTCGTGTACTTAAACATGGCTCACGAACATCATTAAATCGAGATATTTAAAATACATTAACTTATAAATTTGTGGAGACGTTGTTATGGAACAAGCATTAATCTACTTGGCTGGTGGAATATTAATGGGCCTAGGTGCACTAGGTGCAGCGCTAGGTATTGGTAACCTTGGTGGTAAATATATGGAAGGTATCGCGCGTCAGCCGGAATTAATTCCAATGTTGCGTACCCAGATGTTTATCGTGGTAGGTCTTGTGGATGCTGTTCCTATGATTTCTGTAGGTATCGCGTTCTACATGATTTTCGCCCTATAAATAAATCTGTTAAATCAATTTTTATTGAGGTACTAAGGTGAATATTAATCTCACCCTGATCGGACAATCCATCACATTCTTGATCTTCGTATGGTTCTGCATGAAGTATGTGTGGCCGCCTATTACAGGTGCATTAAGTGCACGTAAAACTAAGATCGCTGATGGTCTTGCAGCTGCAGAAAGAGGCACGCAGTCTGCTAAGCAAGCAGAGGTCAAAGTTCAAGAGCAACTTGCAGAAGCAAAGTTGCAGGCTTCTGACATTATCAATACTGCTCAAAAACGAGCAAATGAAATCGTTGATGAAGCAAAAGATACTGCTGTTCAAGAGAGTGATCGCATCAAAAGCAATGCTCACGCAGAAATTGATAAAGAGATCAACAAAGCTAAAGAGCAACTTCGTGGTCAAGTTTCAGCATTAGCAGTCGCTGGTGCCGAAAGAGTACTTAAGAAAGAAATCAACGCTGATGCACATAAATCAGTGTTGGATGATTTAGCTTCTCAAATATAGGATTTAGTGTGTCTGAGTTAACTACAGCAGCACGACCATATGCACGCGCCGTTTTTGCTAGCGCTACGGAACATAACAGTGTGGACGCTTGGTCCAACATGTTGAACTTCTGTGCGGCTCTATCTAAAGACGCGAAAATGCAGCAGATGCTTGCTAATCCAAGCTTAAATCTGCAGGAAGCAGCAGACTTGTTTAATGAAGTATGCGGTGATCAGTTAAATGATCATGGTCAAAACTTCATTAAAACATTAGCTGAAAACGACCGCTTAATGTTGTTGCCTGACATCAATCAACTATTTCAAGAGTACCGAGCACGATCTGAAGGGGCTATTGAAGCAGAATTGATTGCAGCAATGGAAGTGGGTGATACACAGCTAAAAGCTATCGAAGCTTCTTTAGGCCAACGACTGGGCAAAAAAGTGACTTTAACTAGTCGTATTGATGAATCATTAATCGGTGGAGCAATAATTCAAGCCGGTGACATGGTCATCGATGGTTCAATTCGTGGTCAGCTAGACAAACTAGCCAACACACTGGTTAATTAGACTAAAGATTAAATTATAGAGTTCAAGAGGAATTCATATGCAACTCAACCCTACTGAAATAACCGACTTAATCAAACAACGTATTGATAAGTTTGAAGCGACTTCTGAAGCTCGTACAGAGGGAACAGTAGTCGGTGTAACCGATGGTATTGTTCGAATTCATGGCCTAGCGGAAGTAGTCTCTGGTGAAATGATCGAGTTTCCCGGAAACACATACGGCATGGCACTTAACTTAGAGCGTGATTCAGTGGGTGCGGTAGTACTTGGTGACTACAAGCACATCTCAGAAGGCGATAAAGTTAAATGTACTGGTAAAATTCTTGAAGTTCCTACCGGACCTGAGTTACTGGGTCGAGTTGTGAATTCATTAGGCATGCCTATTGATGGTAAAGGCCCTATCGAATCAAAAATCAGTTCACCTATCGAAAAGATTGCACCGGGTGTAATGGAACGTAAGTCTGTTAGTCAGCCAGTTCAAACCGGTATTAAATCTATTGATGCCATGGTGCCAGTCGGCCGAGGTCAACGT
>CBFHSW010000091.1:0-3708 GCA_965658595.1 Gammaproteobacteria bacterium
TTCTCTATTACGGCATGTACTGATTGTGTTTGTATTTCAAAGTCACGAATAACTTCATTTACTACATAAGATTCATGTTGTTGAATGATTTGCAATTGTCGATTGAGGCTGGTCTCTAGCTCAAGTTTGATCAGTGAGTCATCTTGTAAGTAGAAATGTATCTTTTGTTGTGGATAAATTGACTTAAGTTCTTTTACAGGTTCGCCAAGTTGTAGGATTTTATGCAGTTCGGTATTTAAACCTAGCGAGGTGAAAATATTAGATAGGTTATCGCCAGTTTTAATGATTTTTGTGTGCTTCTTGACACTAAAAACTTCAGGTGCTTTTTCAGCCTCTGTAGATTCAATATGATCTGATATCTGCTGGATGAAATGCTTATTGTCACTAGTTTGATCAGAGGTTCGTTGAGCTGGTGTGATTTGTGGCTTTTTTGGGCTGTGTTGCCCTTGATCAGCTAATGATAGCGGGATGGTCTCTATATTAAGCGCGTATTCGTTAACTGCATATTCTTCATGAGTGGAATCAGACTGCTCAACAACGTGATGCTTTGGTGTGGTCTTTTCTGATATGAATAATGAGTATGCACCAATCGGCACAATGACTAAAAATGAAAGCAATGCCGAAGCGGCTAATATGCGATACTTCTTACTTGCAGACTTGCGTTTTGAAGTGTGTTTGTAATCTAATTCGAGTCGAGAGTTATATCGCACGTATTTCCCTTAGTAGTCGACTTAAGCCATTGGGCAATCGTGTTGCAGGCTGACCGTTCTTAGCCTGCAAAGATAACGCAATAAATCCATAAAAACTAGATTTTTTGATAACAAGAAGTATTTTGGAGACAGCAAATAAATGTTAGATGAATTAAAGCGTGGTTGTGATGAAGTTCTTTTAGAAAAAGACCTGAAAGAAAAACTAGAGCTTAAACGTCCACTGAGAATAAAAGCCGGCTTTGATCCAACTGCACCTGATCTCCATTTGGGGCACACTGTTTTAATCAATAAGTTGCGCCAATTCCAAGATTTAGGGCATGAGATTTTATTTTTGATCGGGGATTTTACCGGCATGATCGGTGATCCAACGGGTAAGAACGTCACGCGCAAACCCCTGACTCGTGAGCAAGTGATTGCTAATTCTGACAGTTATAAGGATCAGGTTTTTAAGATTTTAGATCCGGAAAAAACAAAAGTTTGCTTTAACTCTAAGTGGATGGGAGAGATGTCTGCTCAAGATATGATTGAGTTGGCGGCAAGGCATACCGTTGCGCGTATGTTAGAGCGTGACGACTTTGATAAACGTTACAAAGGCAATCAATCGATCGCTATTCATGAGTTCCTCTACCCGTTGGTTCAAGGTTACGATTCTGTCGCGCTAAAAGCAGATGTAGAGTTAGGAGGGACTGACCAGAAATTTAATTTACTCATGGGGCGTGAATTACAAAAGCAGTACGGGCAATCACCTCAAGTAATTATGACGATGCCAATTCTAGAGGGTCTAGATGGTGTTCAAAAAATGTCTAAATCATTAGGCAATTATATTGGCATTAATGAACCTCCGGTAGAAATTTTTGGCAAGATAATGAAGATTTCTGATGACTTAATGTGGCGCTACTTTGAATTGCTTAGTTTTGACTCTACACAGACGATTCAAGGTTATCGTGACGCCATTGTTAACGATGGTATGAATCCAAGGGATGTTAAGTTTAAATTGGGCCAAGAGTTGGTCGCCCGTTTTCATGGGCAACAGGCTGCTAGTCAGGCACAACAAGATTTTATTGATCGCTTTCAACAAAACCAAATTCCAGATGATATGCCTGAGATCGATCTGCCTAATCAATCTGAACCATGGCTAATTGGCTCTGCACTTAAGCAAGCGCAGCTAGTAACAAGCACTTCAGAAGCGATTCGGATGATTAAACAGGGTGCTGTGAAAATAGATGGTGAGAAAGTATCAGATGCAAAATTAGCCCTACCTAAAGATGTAACACTAGTATTGCAAGTTGGTAAGCGTAAATTTGCTAGGGTTAAGTTATAACCTTGGGTTAGATAAGTTCTGTTTTTAAGGGTCTGCCAACCAAAATATATTGACGATCGTATTCAGTTCGGAATAATTTCCATCAGTCATATTCGACGAGACGCTAGCCAGACTAGGCGTTATATAGATAGTATTTCTATTCTTCACGTCATTTTTATGCCCTGAATCATCATATTGTTATGCATGCAAAATGCATAATCATCATTGTTTTCAGAGAGATACTCTGAGTGATAAACACCCATAACTTAATTAATGTTAATTATAATATATTAATATAATTACTTTAAATAACT
Source organism: Gammaproteobacteria bacterium (assembly GCA_965658595.1). Taxonomy (GTDB): domain Bacteria; phylum Pseudomonadota; class Gammaproteobacteria; order UBA4575; family UBA4575; genus UBA1858. The sequence goes on from CBFHSW010000091.1 coordinate 2,325, forward strand.
ATTAAGTATAGCGTTTCATATCATTTTGTTGGGTGAGCCACGATGGTTTGTCGATTGTTTGATTTTATATGAGATCTGGTTCCTCAATACCATATGGAGGCTGTCTGCTGATGATGCACAGACATTAGTTCTTGAAAAAAAAGTAGTGAGGATTTCATTAACAAGAGAAAAACATAAAAAGATTGTGATGCTATTTATTTTCACAGTCATATTTTACTCGGCTGCAATTCAAGCTGAGATTAAAACTTTGGTTTATGCGCAGTTTCTTGAGCGCTCAATGTTTCCAGAGCAGAGATTTCAGTTTTCTGCATGGGCGCAAATCGACCGTCCTTGGGAAGGCACGTATTTCCCAGATGATATTGATCTAGTGGATGAAACAAGAGACACAGAGACAGGTAAATTGTATTCAACCGCATGTATTCCTCAAGCAACTGCAACCAGCAGTACACTTTATTGCGGAAAAGACATATCGTCACACAGTCATGTCGAGATTGTTAGCCAAACAGCAGGTGTGGTTCTTATTGGCACTGCTGGCAATGATCTTCTTGTGGCGGATACGGTGGGTGGCTCTACTATAATAGGTAACGCAGGTGATGATTGCTTGATAGGTGGTAGTGCTGGTGATCAGATTATCGGTGGTGCTGGTTATGATGTCTGCAGTAATGACGTAGGAGATAGTACTAGCACCTGCGAAACATTCTTATAATTCATAGTCATCAAGTTATGTATGATTCTATGGAGCTTTATTGATGCAAAGGCTTAGGTGAGGCAAACATTAGTATATGAGGTAAATACTAAAGTGGGTTAATCGTTCGCAGGGAGTGCTATTTTAGAATCGTTCTACAAATAGTGCTCCCAAATGTTTTCATTGCGATGTTGCAAAGACGAAGTAGCAGTGGTGGAGGTGATTATTCATCACATTAGGTGGAGAATTAACATAATTGAAGGTTATTTGTACTGCCTTTTAAAGAGTTATAAAAAAACTCAAAAATACTATTGCTTTAATCAGTAAAGCCCCTATAATGCGTCTCCTCGTCGTAGCAGACGAGCACCTTGAAGATTATCTAGTTTTACCAGCAACTATTTATTGATGCTGGCGATCACTAATTATATACTTATAGGTCTGCTCCAAGCACTTGCTGGAGTCGTTTTTTTACAATATATCAAGATACTTGTGTGGGCACTTGCGTTCGTATGTACATCAAAATCGAGCGTGAGTGACCTTTTCAAAACCTATTTTTTATATCAGTAGGCTTGGGTCGCTCAACACTCAAAAAGATTTGTCGCCATAAGCGACTATGTTTTTGAATTGAAGAGTTTGATCCTGGCTCAGATTGAACGCTGGCGGCATGCTTAACACATGCAAGTCGAACGAGAAAGTACC
>CBFHSW010000092.1:0-3502 GCA_965658595.1 Gammaproteobacteria bacterium
GACCACTGTGCCTGACGATCTATTTGGTATTTTCGACGCGATTAAAGACGATGCCATGTTATCCAAGTTCGCAGGTGGTCTCGGTAACGACTGGACACGCGTGCGTTCCATGGGTTCTCACATTAAAGGAACCAATGGTAAATCACAGGGTGTTGTGCCCTTCCTTAAAGTGGCTAACGATACCGCTGTAGCAGTCAACCAAGGCGGTAAGCGCAAGGGTGCAATGTGTGCATATCTAGAGACCTGGCACTTAGATGTAGAAGAGTTTCTCGACCTGCGTAAAAACACGGGGGACGATCGACGTCGTACTCACGATATGAATACCGCTAACTGGATCCCTGATCTATTCATGAAGCGCGTTAGCCTAGAGCAAGACTGGACACTATTCTCACCCAATGATGTGCCAGATCTACATGACATCTATGGTGCTGCGTTTGAAGAACGCTACACACACTATGAGCAGATTGCTGCTGAAGGTAGCATTAAAAACTTCAAGACCATCCCTGCCACCGATCTATGGCGCAAAATGTTAGGCATGCTCTTTGAAACAGGTCATCCTTGGATTACCTTCAAAGATCCGTGCAATATCCGTTCACCACAGGGTCACGTGGGTACTGTGCATTCATCTAACCTATGTACTGAGATCACTCTCAACACCTCTGATTCAGAGATTGCCGTATGTAACCTAGGCTCAGTCAACTTAGCCGCGCATACCACTGAAGATGGTATCGATATGGAGAAGCTAGAACGTACTATTTCTACGGCTATCCGTATGCTCGATAACGTAATCGACTACAACTACTACAGTGTCTCCACTGCACGTGCATCCAACCTACGACATCGTCCGATCGGTATTGGCATGATGGGTTTCCAAGATGCTCTCTACAAACAAAAATTAGCTTACGCGAGTGAAGAAGCTGTGCAATTTGCTGACACCTCTATGGAAGCAATCAGCTACTACTCGATCAAAGCATCTACTGATCTAGCAGAAGAACGTGGCACTTACCAAAGTTACCAAGGTTCGTTGTGGTCACAAGGTATCTTGCCAATCGACTCACTAGAGTTATTAGCAAAAGAACGTGATGGCTTTTTGAATGTAGACAACTCTACCACCATGGATTGGGAGCCTATTCGTGAACGCATTAAAACTGTAGGCATGCGTAACTCCAACACTATGGCGATTGCACCGACAGCCACCATCTCTAATATATGTGGTGTTACTCAAAGTATTGAACCGACCTATCAAAACCTATTCGTAAAATCGAATCTGTCAGGCGAATTCACCGTGGCTAATCCATATTTAATCGAAGATCTAAAACGCCACAACATGTGGGACAACGTCATGGTCAACGATCTTAAATACTATGATGGCAGTGTGCAGAGCATCGATCGTGTGCCGGCTGAAATTAAAGAAGTCTACCGCACCGCATTTGAAATCGACCCACGCTGGTTAATCGAAGCGGCTTCACGTCGTCAAAAATGGATCGACCAAGCACAATCACTCAACCTTTATATGTCAGAGCCATCCGGTCAAAAAATGGATAACCTCTACAAACTGGCTTGGGTACGCGGTTTGAAAACCACTTACTACTTACGCTCCATTGGTGCTACACACGTAGAAAAAAGCACTATGGAAACTCACTCTGAAAGCAAGCTAAATGCTGTTCAATCTGAGTCTACTCAAGCACATGATAATGCAGCGCCTAAAGCCTGCTCATTGCTAGACCCTGACTGTGATGCTTGCCAATAGAGGTCAATAAATTTTACACGTGATAGAACATTTTTAGGAGAAACACATATGAACAATTGGGATGATCCATTCGCAGGCACTGGGGCCGCAACTAAAACGGCAGGCCCTATTGTCAACAACCCAATCCCTGATGCTACACCAGAAGTCTCAGTAGAAACCGCTACTCAAGCTGCACCTCAACTTGATAGCAACGCTGCAACTGTTGCAGGTAAAGAGACTGACATGGGTGCCACAGGTTTAGAAAGCATCGAAATGGGCGCTTCACGTATTCGCGTCGATGATAAAAAAATCATCAACTGCCGTGCTGACCTCAACCAACTAGTACCATTTAAATACGAGTGGGCTTGGTCTAAATATCAAGACGGCTGTGCTAACCACTGGATGCCACAAGAAATCAACATGACTGCAGATATTGCGTTATGGAAAAGTGCTGACGGCCTCACTGAAGACGAGCGTACTGTCATCAAGCGTAACTTAGGTTTCTTCTCTACCGCTGACTCATTAGTCGCCAACAACTTAGTTCTAGCGGTTTACAAACACATCACTAATCCTGAGTGTCGCCAATACCTATTGCGTCAGGCCTTCGAAGAGGCTGTTCATACCCATGCCTATCAGTACTGCATCGAGTCACTAGGCTTAGACGAAGGTGAAGTATTTAATATGTATCGTGAAGTGCCAGCAGTCGCTCGTAAAGCAGAGTGGGCCTTGCCATACACACAAAGTTTAGGTGATCCAGATTTCGCCACTGGTACCGCTGAAATGGATCAACGCCTACTACGTGACTTGATCGCCTTCTATGTCGTGTTTGAAGGTATCTTCTTCTATGTTGGTTTCGTGCAAATCCTATCTATGGGTCGTCGCAACAAAATGACTGGTGTGGCAGAACAGTTCCAATACATACTGCGTGATGAGTCTATGCACATGAACTTTGGTATCGACGTTATCAACCAGATCAAAGTAGAGAACCCGCACCTGTGGACGGCTGAATTCCAGCAAGAGATCATTGACCTGATCACCAATGCTGTTGAATTAGAGATTCAATATGCACGTGACACCATGCCACGCGGTATCCTCGGTCTAAATGCCAACATGTTTGAGGAGTACCTCAAGTTTATTGCTAACCGACGTTTCGCACAGATCGGCTTACCTGAGCAATACAGCAATGTCAGTAATCCGTTCCCATGGATGTCAGAAGTCCTCGACCTGAAGAAGGAAAAGAACTTTTTTGAAACCCGAGTGACGGAATATCAAACAGGCGGCGCACTCGTCTGGTAACAACACAACAACAGGGGCGTAACACACGTCTCTGTTGCGTTATAGCGTTTGCCTTGATGAATGATGTGACTCAGGAAGAGTCTGAACTATATCTCAGCATCGTATACTTAACTCAGGCTATGAATAAACACTAAGAACAAGATCTTAGTAACAAGACACAAGAATTAATTAACAATACAAAATTCATGATATTCAAGACAAGGAAGTCTGAGCAAAAGCGCTTCTACAACACAATGCGCTTTTAAACCGCGTTATGGGGCCACCATTGCGGTGGTATGCTTAGGCGGCAACCTCCTTGCCGCCTTTTTTAATTGTCGTCTTTGATACTCATCTTAAATCGTCGTGCTTTAATCGCGTACATACACAACCATGGTTAAACATCACAGCCCAGCCGTGTAAAATTCCCATCAATAACTCCTATTTCGACATCACTCAACTGAGAAGAAACTATTATGATCACTCTTAACGACAAAATTA
>CBFHSW010000093.1:0-9571 GCA_965658595.1 Gammaproteobacteria bacterium
AAGACTGCTAAGAAAGCAGCACCTAAGCGTAAGACCGCTAAGAAAGCAGCACCTAAGCGTAAGACTGCTAAGAAAGCAGCACCTAAGCGTAAGACTGCTAAGAAAGCAGCACCTAAGCGCAAAACAGCTAAGAAGCGTTAGTCAAAAGCTTTTCAGTACAAAATTAAAAGGCCCACTATATGGGCCTTTTTTTTTACTGGTTTTTGAACTCGTTTTTTTTAACTACAGTTTTTTAGCGGCTTCTTTGAGCCTGTAGATGGAAAACTATTTTTAGAATCCCATTTTTAGAACACAATAGGGTTCGATTTCTTAGATAATCTCTGTGGACATGACTTGTGTGTCTGTTTTCACTATCAGTTGTTTATAAATTTATGGATATTGCCACTCAACTTATTTCAAAAACAAATTGTAGACTGGATTCTCGGTCTCGTCATAATAGATAAAACCTAATTCATCCAAAAAATACCTGAAATTATCGCGTTCCTGCTCAGGAACCTGCATACCTGCAAGAACACGGCCATAGGCCGCACCATGATTGCGATAATGGAATAAACTAATATTCCATTGCGCCCCCATATACGATAGAAATTTCAATAGTGCACCCGGACGCTCAGGAAATTCAAAACGATAGATGACTTCATCACTCAAATCAGGCGAACGTCCTCCTACCATATGCCGTAGATGTAAAATGGCCATTTCGTTATGTGATAAATCATTCACCACGTAACCACCGCTGGCTAATTTCTCCATTAGTATAGGTTTTTGAGTCTCCGCTTGATCAAATTTCACACCCACAAAAATATGTGCTTCATCATCATCAGAATAACGATAATTAAATTCACTAATGCTATGAGCACTGACAATTTCACAAAACTGACGAAAACTTCCTTTCTTTTCAGGAATAGTCACTGCAAATAAAGCTTCAGCACCTTCACCTAACTCAGTTCTTTCTGTGACATGACGCAGACGATCAAAATTGATGTTTGCACCACTGTTAATGGCAACCAGACTTTGATTTTCAACTTTTTCACGCTGAATATATTTCTTGATACCCGCTACTGACAATGCGCCTGCTGGTTCTGACACTACCCGTGTTTCTTCAAAAATATCCTTAATTGCCGCACATAATTCATCGACACTGACCAGTATCACCTCATCCACACAGCGTCTAGCAATGTTGAAAGTGTTGTTGCCAATTTGTTTTACCGCCACACCATCCGCAAACAACCCTACCTGCTCAAGCACTACGCGTTGTTGAGCTTCTAAGGCTGAATATAAAGTAGAAGCCTCTTCCGGTTCTACTCCAATGATCTTAGTGTGTGGCGAATAATGCTTTACCCACGCAGACACGCCTGCGATAAGACCACCACCACCGACGGGAACGAAAATCGCATCTAACGGTTGCTCGGATTGATCTAAACACTCTTTACCTACCGTACCCTGACCTGCAATCACCTCTAGATCATCGTACGGGTGAATGAAAGTACGCCCTGTTTGCTCTGCGATTTCATATGCATAGGCGCATGCTTCATCATAATTATCACCGGATAAAATCACTTCAGCGCCTAAGGCCCGCACTGAATCCACCTTTATGCTTGGTGTAGTGACTGGCATAACAATTTGCGCATCAACCGTTAATTTATTGGCAGACAACGCCACGCCTTGTGCATGATTGCCTGCTGAAGCAGCAATAATACCTGCATTCAGCTGAGACTCACTGAGGTGACTTATTTTATTGTAAGCCCCTCGTAGCTTAAAAGAGAAAACAGTTTGCTGGTCTTCTCTTTTGAGAAGAATATTATTATTAAGTTTTTTAGATAACTGCTTACTTGGATGCAAGGCGGAAACCTCTGCAATCTCATATACTTTTGCAGCACGGATAGCCTCGACTACCTGAGTAAGATCAATATCAGTGTTATCATGATTTTGCTTTGAGTCTTTCACAATACGATTAGCCTTTAGTATCCTTGTTCACATATCATTATATTTATAAATCACGTTTTCATAGAGAGTGTACGCCATGAGTAATGACGATAAGAAAAAATTAGCTGCATTGGCTGCCATCGACTATATCAAAGTTGGTGATATTGTTGGTGTTGGCACAGGTTCAACTGCAAATTATTTCATCGATGCCCTAGCCCAGCTAAAGTATGACATTGAGGGAGCGGTAGCAAGCTCGGAAGCCAGTGCTGATCGTCTAAAACAGCACGGCATACCCGTACTTGACCTAAATTCAGCCGGACAACTGCCAATTTATGTGGATGGTGCTGACGAAGCCACCAAACAAAAAGCCCTCATCAAAGGCGGTGGTGGAGCACTTACACGCGAGAAGATTGTTGCTAATGCTAGCGATAAATTCATCTGCATTGCTGACGAATCAAAACTGGTCGGTTCACTCGGTACTTTTCCATTACCAGTGGAAGTCATACCTATGGCTCGCAGCAGTGTAGCGCGACAACTAGTGAAGTTAGGTGGCATCCCAGAATTACGCGAGAACTTTATCACCGATAACGGCAATATTATTTTAGATGTACATAATCTAAATATCCTAGAGCCTTCGCAGCTAGAACTGCATATCAGCGCGATGGGTGGTGTTGTTACCGCTGGCATTTTCTCTTTACGTCCGGCTGATGTCCTTATCCTCGGTGGCGAACAAGGAGTGACAACGCTGTGACTTCAACGCTTTCAACCCTGCGCTCACGTATGCGTGACAATGAGACACTGATTGGCACATTAATATCACTTCCAAGTACAGACATAGTTGAATGTCTAGCCTCACTATCTGTTGATTGGTTATTTATCGACGCCGAACATGGTGCATTTGGCCCCGAAACTGTGGTTGACTTGCTCCGCGCCGCTCATGATTGCCCCTGCTTAGTTAGAATCCCATGTGCAGATGAAGCTTGGATTAAAAAGGTATTAGATGCAGGTGCAACGGGAATCATCGTTCCTCAGATCAGCACTCTTCAACAAGCCCAAGATGTGGTGACATATGCTAAATATGCACCGCGTGGAAATCGTGGTGTAGGATTGGGAAGAGCACATGGTTACGGTCAAGATTTTTCCAGTTATTTGGAAAGTGCTAATGAGCACACAGTCATTGTTCTGCAAGCTGAAACTGAATCCATCTTACATTGTATTGATGACGTTACTGCCATAGCTGATGTCGACGCGGTATTGATTGGTCCTTACGATTTATCTGCAAGTTTGGGTCATACAGGTGACCTGCAACACCCTAAGGTGCAGTCTGCTATTCAAACTGTATTAACTAGCTGCCAGAAAAATGCTAAAGCGGCGGGTATATTCGGTGTGTGTGCAGATGACGTTGCTGCATATAAGAAGATGGGCTTCACCTTGCTCACCGTGGGCGTTGATACGCTGTTCGTACAAACGGCCGCAACCGCTGAGTTAGAGAAACTTCGACTCGCGTAACATAGTCACGATTAGATTAGCTGAGTATTCACCACAGTTGAATTGGCAATCAACCAAGCAAAAAAAAGGCCGCATTCGCGGCCTTTTTTATATTTTGCTGACAGTTGAAGACTGTCTGGTATTCGATTAACGCTTTGAGAACTGCTCTTTCTTACGCGCTTTTCTAAGACCTACTTTCTTACGCTCAACTTCACGTGCGTCACGGGTTAGGAATCCACCTTGACGAAGCTTCAAACGAAGTTCTTGATCGTATGATAGTAATGCACGTGCAATGCCTAATTGGATAGCACCAGCTTGTCCATTCATACCGCCGCCTTTAACACTGATCTTTAGATCAAACTTATTATCTAAGTCTGCCGCTTGAAGTGGTTGGCGTATCACTTGACGTGATGTTTCACGACCGAAATATTGCTCGATAGTACGTGAATTAATTTGAATTTGACCGTTGCCAGCCGTTAAGTAGACGCGAGCTGAGGAGCTCTTTCTGCGACCTGTACCGTAATATTGTGTATTTGCCATGTGTTTAGATATCCAATGGTTCTGGCTGTTGTGACGCGTGCTTGTGCTCAGGACCTGCATAGACCTTAAGCTTCTTGATCATTGCACGACCTAATGAGTTTTTAGGCAACATGCCCTTAACTGCTGATTCAATAGCACGTGTAGGATGTTCACTGATTAAGTCTTTTAGATTAGTAGACTTCAAGTTACCAATATAACCGGTGTGACGATAATACATTTTATCGTTCATCTTATTACCCGTTACACGGATTTTCTCAGCATTCACTACGACTATGTAGTCGCCTGTGTCCACGTGAGGTGTATAAATAGTCTTATGCTTACCGCGCAATCGCAATGCGATTTCTGACGATAATCGACCTAAAGTCTTGTCTGCGGCATCAACTAGAAACCACTGACGACTTACTTCTGCCGGTTTTGCACTGAAAGTTTTCATTATTTGTTTCGCTAGGATTGTAACTGTAAAGGCGCGCAATACTACTAGAGTCACCGTGTCTAAACAAGGGCTGTGCTGTCATCTGCTGAACTATTTGACAAAAAAAACGCGGCACTTCATTGAGAAGAGCCGCGCTAAACATACCACCAGGGGTAGATGGAGGAGTAAAACTTCAAATTCAGTAATATATTTGAATATGCGTATAGTCTAATATTCTGAATTACTTGTCAACCATCACATGCTTATATTGTCATTTAACCCATGATTATTTGCGCTTATATGACTAAATCCTCAACAATTTCACCGTTTTCTAGGTGTTTATGCACTATTTGCTTTAAATCCTCGATATTTTGGTATTGATACCAAACATTATCTGGATACACTACGGCGACTGGGCCCTCATCACAACGATCCAAACAGCCAGCATTATTGATTCTCAGTTTGCCCTGTCCCGATAGGCCCAATTCTTTGGTGTATTGCTTCACTTGCGCGCGCAGTTCTTGTGCATCATGCATCTGACAACACACCCCATCTTCACGCTGATTTGTACATATAAACATATGTCGCTTGTAGTAACTCATGATTCAACCCTAAACTAGTCATTAGCCGACGATTATAATTGACATTAACGGATTCAGCATGCCCACAACTCAAGAACTTATACAACTCACTGATCAGTGCGTGCTGTGTGGCTTATGTTTGCCACATTGCCCCACTTATCAGGTGAGCCAAAATGAGGCTGAGTCACCGCGTGGCAGGATATCTTTAATTAAAGCTTATGCTCAAGGCCATCTTGAAGCCGATCAATCTCTACAAGCGCACCTTGCTAGCTGTACAAATTGTTTGAGTTGCCAGACGGCGTGTCCAGCTAAAGTGCCATATGAACATATCATCGACGGTGCTAGAAGCCTGCTGAGCCAATCAACACCAATACACAGGCATATCTTGCAAGTCATCGCAAAGCGTTTAATCACACGCGATTGGGGCCATCATTTGATACGCATGTCGCGTTTACTATTAGGCTTACTGCCCTCAGTAAACAGCATTGCAAATACATTACCTGCATCAATAACACGTCTATCAGGTGTGTTACGTCTGAATAATGTTCGGAGCAGTCAATCTGAGTCTGTGAGTGATCTCAAACCGATAGGTGTGTTCCCAGGATGCAGTGGGCAGTTATTTGATCGGGTCACACTGGAGAGTGTGCAGGGTGTGCTAGCCCATCTCGGCTATCGCGCCGTACTGCCTGAAAAAACATTATGCTGTGGTGCGCTTGACCAACACAGCGGTGAAATCATTCAAGCCGAACAGCATTTACAGCAAACACTCCATCACTTTCAAAACCATTTTGACAATGACATTAACGCCTCCTCTCACACGTCATCGGAGTTGGCTTGGTTAACGTTTGCTAGTGGCTGTTCACGACAGCTTGATCAATATGCAGCGGCCAATAACATCGACATTATGTCTTGGCTAAGCAATGGCAACCATCTTCAGCAGGTTCACTGGAAAGGTACTCAACAGCGTGTACTTGTGCATATTCCCTGCTCGATCAACGCCATCGACCAACAATCTATGTTGTCTTTATTAGAAATGGTTCCAAACTGTGAAGTGGAATTTTTCGATGATGGCTTGAACTGCTGTGGCGCTGGTGGAATCCAGTTACTCACTCCAGAGAGAGTTAACTTAAATTTGCTGGAGAAAAAATGCGCTCGCATTCATCAGCTAGCACCTGATGTGATTGTGTCGCCTAACATCGGTTGTTCATTACATTTACAAACAGGTCTTACGCAAACTGAGCCATCACGAACTGGACAACTACAGACCGAATTGGCGGTAGAGGTCATACATCCTGTAACATTCATTTATCGACAACTTAATGGGTAATTTAGCGTGAGTATTTCATTTGCAGATAGATTAATTATCGAATTTGATCGAGGGCTTAGAACCCTGTCACGCAACAGCGCACGTACACAGCGTGAAAATCCTGCACACTCTATAGATGATCATGACTTAAATGCCGATGATAGGAAATTGTCAGCGCGCTTAATGCGGGTTAATCATGCTGGGGAAGTGGCCGCACAGGGGCTTTATCATGGACAGGCCATTACCGCTAAAAATGCTAAGACTCAAGCCAATATGGACGCGGCTGCTCGCGAAGAGGGTGATCACCTCGCCTGGTGTCAGGAACGTCTTAACGAACTCAACACCCATGCCAGTGTATTTAGCCCTATTTGGTATTTCGGTTCATTTGCGATGGGAGCTAGTGCTGGATTACTAGGCGACAAGTGGAGTCTAGGTTTTGTGGCTGAAACAGAAGCACAGGTTGAGCAACACCTGCAGGATCATTTGCAAAGATTACCCTCCCAAGACCACAAGAGCCAAGCGATAATTCAACAAATGCAACAGGATGAACACGAACATGGTCAGGCGGCCAAAGATTTAGGTGGAGCTGACTTGCCGATCCCCGCTAAGAAGCTGATGAGCTCTATTTCGCAAGTGATGAAAGTGGGGGCTTACTGGGTTTAGTCTATTACTGAAACAACGGCACTGGGATATTAAACACTACAACTAATGAACTCGATATTATCCCTCACCCATGTTCATGCCATAAAAGATTTCTTTCATCTCATTACGTAATTTGCTCTCTATATCAAGCTTCGCTTCTTGGGATAATGCTTCAAGACCATCGCCGAATAAATAATTCGCCAAATCAAATTGTTTCAACAACATCTTGGTGTGGAAAATGTTTTCTGGATATACATTCACATCAATCATCTCATATTGCTGGCGAGTGTTTTCATTTAGGAATTCTTGAATAGACTCGATATGATGATCTTTGTAATGCTTCATCCCTGCGGTATCACGGGTAAATCCTCGCACGCGATAATCCATGATCACAATATCTTCGTCAAAACTATCGATTAAAAAGTTGAGTGCTTTGAGTGGCGAGATACGCCCGCAAGTGGATATATCTAAATCAGCACGGAAAGTAGATATACCACCTTCTGGATGTGATTCTGGATAAGTATGTGCCGTCAAGTGACTTTTATCTAAATGTGCCACCACTGTGCCAGCACAAGATCTAAATTGCTCATCCTCATCAGCATAAGCATTTTCCTCTGAGATCAACATGGTGACACTGGCGCCGCTAGGATCATAATCCTGAGTGGCAAGGTTAAGAATGTTGGCTCCAATAATATCAGCCACCTGCGTGAGTACTTCGGTCAAACGTTGCGCATTGTAAGTTTCATCTATGTATTCAAGATATTCGTCACGCTGTTTGAGTGTGTTGGCATAGCACACATCATAGAAGTTAAAACTTAGCGTCTTAGTCAGGTTATTAAACCCATATAAGGTGATCTTAGAATCTGAACCACTTCCACTCATGCCCGTTATTCTCTGCGACTTAAATTATTAATATATACCTGACATCTGAACCTAATAAGGTCGATCCGCAAAAAATAATTCTTTTAGTTTCTGACCCGGATCAGGAGCGCGCATAAAAGCTTCACCAACAAGGAACGTATTGATGTCGTTATCCTGCATTTTCTGGATATCATCTGCAGTATGAATACCGCTTTCAGTGACTAGCAAACTGTCACTAGGCGCCATTGCATGTAAACGTAAAGTAATATCTAAATCCACCTCAAAAGTATGCAAGTTACGATTATTCACACCTATCATGGTCGGATTGAGAGCTAAGGCACGTTGCATTTCTTGCTCATCATGCACTTCAATTAACACATCTAACATTTGCTCTTTGGCTAATGCGTACAAGTCATTTAATTGTGCATCATCCAGAGCTGACACGATCAATAGTAAACAATCTCCACCCAATACTTTAGTTTCATAAATTTGATAGGGGTCAATAATAAAGTCTTTACGTAGTGCTGGTAATGAACAGGCTTTACGTGCTAATTCCAGCACAGGGCCACCACCTTTGAAAAATTCGTTATCCGTCAACACAGACAAACAAGTCGCACCACCAAATTGATAACTACGTGCAATCGCCATGGGATCAAAATCCTCACGCAAAATCCCTTTGCTTGGAGATGCACGTTTTATTTCTGCGATCACGCCTGCCTTATTAGCACTCTTAGCGGCTCTCAGCATGGCCTCAAAAGGGCGAATAGGACCCGCCTCTTTTGCCCATTCCTGCATTTGTGGTAGCTGAACGCGTTGTTGCTTCTCAGCCACTTCAGCGACCTTATGAGTGAGTATCTTGGTGAGTATTTCTGGTCTTTGTTCTGACATAGGATCTATGGTCTTTTTTGTAAATAAAACACTTATGAATAAAACACTTTAATCGCCACTACTGCTGACTAAAGGTCACTAATTGTTGGAGCGTTTGAGCTGCCTCTCCATTGGCGAGTTGTTGCTGTGCAAGCGCCACACCCGCGGATAAATCTTTACTGATACCCGCCACGTAGATAGCTGCACCGGCATTCAAGGCCACTATATCGGCAGCAGCACCGCTCTCACCTGCGAGCAAGGCACGAATCATAGCAACACTTTCTTGCACATCATTCACCTTGATCAAAGCCAGACTGGCACGCTCAAGGCCCATCTCTTCGGGTGTTACCTGATAACGTGAAATGTTGCCATCACGTAATTCACATACGTTACTAGGGCCAGCAATACTCAGCTCGTCCAATCCATCTTGCGCATGTACAACTAACACATGCTGTGCTGACAAGGCTTTTAATACCTGTGCGATGGGCTCCAACCAATCATCCGAAAACACCCCTAACACCTGACGCTTGGCACCCGCCGGATTAGTCAGTGGCCCTAACAAGTTAAATAACGTGCGCACACCTAGTTCTTTTCGCGGAGTAATGGCATGTTTCATACTGCTGTGATGCATAGGTGCAAACATGAACCCTATACCCACTTGTTGCACACAAGCACTGACTTGTTCAGGACTGAGATCTAATTTCACACCTAAAGCTTCCAGCACGTCTGCACTCCCACATTTACTAGAGACAGACCGATTACCATGTTTAGCGATTTTAACACCAGCACTAGCGGCTACCAGAGCCGAAGCGGTAGAAACATTAAAGGTTGAAGAACCGTCACCACCCGTCCCACAGGTATCCACCAAGTTATCAATGTCGATCACGACTTTGCTGGATAAGTCTCGCATGACCTGAGCAGCGGCAGCGATCTCATCCACAGATTCGCCTT